>JAAYCL010000030.1 GCA_012729785.1 Chlamydiota bacterium
CTCCCTGGCCGGCTTGAGCGGAGCCCTTGAAGGCTCAACCTCAAGCCGGCCAGGGAGATATGTCATGCCTGATGCTGGTACTCCTGTCGCAGCCGTGAAAATCTTTCACAAAGAAACGTCATGAGCCCCTTTTTCTTTTCCCCCCGTCCCGCCCTCCTCATGCCTCCGTCCACAGGGACCGTTACGTCAAATCTGCATACAGCAGCGTACGCCACCCGGCGCGGTTGGCGCTTGCCGGGCCGGGTGGGCGGCGGTATAATGAGCGCCCGGACCCAGGGCGCCGCGGGGAGCCTGGGGCGCGGCCGGTGCATCGCGCCGGGGGGGCGGGCGTTCAGATGACGGAGGCCGCCGCGTGCGTCGCGGGCGCGGCCGACGGGGGCGGACAGTGAAGAAAAGCGACTCGCGCGGTTGGCGGGCGCCCGCCTGGATCGCGGGGCTCGTCCTCGTCCTCGGGCTCGGATTCTACTTCTTCGTGATGCCGCTCCTCGCCAAGAGGGCCGTCTTCAGGGCGCGCGTCACGGAGCTCGGCGACGAGATCTCCGCGGCGCAAGGGCTGCACCAGAAGCTCGAGAAGGAGCGTCGGATGCTGGAGGAGAACGATCCGGTGTTCCTCGAGAAGTACGCGCGCGACAACTTCGGCTGGGCCCGCGAGGGCGAGATCGTCTACAAGCTGGAGAAGGCGAAGTAGGCCTCGCCCGGACCCGTCGTTCGCCCGCGCGAGGCATGTGCCGTTTCCCGCCCATGAACGCATCCGCTGGCAGGACACACGGCGACGAGAAACTCCATCGCGGGGCGGTGGAATTCGTCCAGCGCACCGCCTCGCTCCGCCGGGCGTGGGTCCTCTACGGACGCGGCAACGCGATGTTCCTCGAGAACCTCCAAAGCTGGCGCCTCTCCGCCGACCCCCTCTTCGCGGCGCGCGATTTCATCGAGCTCACCACCGCGGGGAACAAGCTCTTCTTCGGGGAGACCCTCATCGGCGGCGACAATCCGTACGCCCGGGATCTTGTCGAGACCCTCCGCCGCCTCATCATCCGCAGGATCACGCTCCTGAAGGGGGTCGGGGACGAGGAGCTCTGCGTGTTGATGGAGATGCTGTCGCAGGAGAGCAAGGCGCTCCTCGCCGGGGGAGGGCCGGTCGCGTTCCTGCGCCGGGCGAACGCCGGGAAGGTCCGCGTCATCGAGAACATCTACCTGAAGCGGGTCGGACAGACCGGCGATATCGACCTCGACGAGGGGAAGCTCACGCTCGACGACCTGCACTTCATCCGGGGGCAGCTCGGGAACATGCTCTCCCTCGCGGGCGAGGGGTTCGACCTGCGGAACGAGGAACGCTCCCTGCTCTCCGAGGTCATCGAGCACCCCACGTTCATGGGCGAGCTCCTGCGTGAGCTTGCGGAGAAGGATGCCGGCGCCGCCCCGGAGCCGATTGCGGCGAAGGGCGCGGCGATCGCCGAGATGCTCAACGCCTTTCTCGTCCAGCTGAGGAAAGGCGGGGGGATCGACGAGACGAGGCTCGGGAAGCGGATCTCGGACGCGGTGCGGGTGCTCGACGAGCCGACGCGGCTCGAGACCCTCGCCGCGGAGTTCGGGACCGCGGGGCAGGTCGCGCCGGTGCTCGACGCCGAGGTGTTCGACAGCCGCCCCGAGCAGGTCGGGCGGCTTGTCGTCGGCATCTTCCAGCGCGACCCGAAGGAGATGCGGCGCGCCTCGATGCTCCTGCGCCGGCTCGCCCCGAGCGAGGAGGCCCGCCGCGAGGTGGCCGCGCGCGTGCGGGAGGAGTGCGGGGCGCGCGGCGCCGACGCCGACGAGGCGGAACGCGTTTTTTTGGAGTCGCTCGGGCCCCCGGAGCCCCCCGCCGACGCGGACGAGGCGGGCGCGGAGCCGGACGCCGTCCGTCTCGCCGCCCTCCTCGCCCCCCATGTGGCGGTGACGACCTCGGGGCTTCTCGCCTCGCTGGAAACGGGCGGCGAGGAGGAGCGGGCGGACCAGGTGCTCTCCGCGCTGCTCGCGGAGGGCGGCGCCACGCCGAAACTCGCCGCGCGCGCGGCGGCGCGAGTACGGGAGCACGCCAAGGGCGGCTTCGGCGGGAAGGCCCGCCCGCTCTTCGACGCGCTTCTCCTTCTCGCCGAGGCCGGCGAAAAGGCGTGCGTGGCGGCGGCCGGGGAGATCCAGGGGCTCTGCGCCGAGGGGGTCGCGGAGGCGCTCCTGCGCTCCGCCGACTCCGTCGAGGATCGGGCGGCTTTGCTGACGGAGATCGCGCGCCGGCTGCCCGCGGAAAGGACCGGCCCGCTCTGGGCCGCCGTGCTTGGCGGGGATCCGGAGCCGATGCAGGCGCTCGCCGAGGCGGCGCGCCGGGAGCCGGCGACGGTCGCCGGGCTGCTGCAGCACCTGTTCCGCGACGCCGATGCATCGCTCATCGCGCGCGCGGGGGAGATCATGCGGGAGCTCCCCGGGGAACTCTCGACGCCGATCCTGGCGGAGCTCTGCCGCCACCCCGACGCCTCGATCCGCCTCAAGGCGGTGTCGGCCCTCGCGAAGGCGGGGGGGGCGCAGGCCTCGCCGTTCGTCCGGGTTCTCGTGAACGACGGCGACGCGGAGGTGCGCCGGACCGCCATCCCCCTGCTCGGACACTGCGGCGGCGAGGGGGCTGAGGAGGCGCTCATCGAGATCGCCGCCGATGCCCGAGGCGTCCAGGGGGAGCAGGAGCGCGCCCTCGCCTGCCGCGCCCTCGCCAAGTGCGGCGGGCCGCGCGCGGTCGACGCGCTCGCGGCCATTCTCCGCCGGACGCACGGCGGGCCCCGCGGGAAGGATGCGCAACTGCTCCGCTCCTCGGCCCGCTTCGCCCTGGAGAGCATCGGCGGCGAGGCGGCGCAGGAGGCGCTCCGCGGGGACGCCCCGCCGCGCCGCTCGTTGTTCGGGCGCCTATTCGGGGGGGGATGAGACGGCCATGGAACCGACGCATCCCGTGGATGAACACAGGACCGACGAGCTGCTGGCGATTCTCGACCGCATCGAGCTCATCGTCAAGCAGCTGGTGACCGCCGGCAGCCAGGCGTTTCTCTACTCGGGCGCGCACCCCGCGGTGCGCGAGTACATCGAGCGCGCCTTCGGGACCATCGGAGAGATCCTCGCCCGCAGGGAGTCGTTCGCCGTCAGCGCGCGGGAGGGGATGCTGGTCTACGAGAACATCCCCCTCTACCGGCTGAGCGTGAGCGCGCGGAAGTTCATCGACTACCTCGAGGCGAGGAAGATCCACGGGATCATCATCGCGCGCGGCTTGACGATCGAGGAGCTCGTCGATTTCGTGGAAATCCTGGTGTCGCCATCGGTGCAGGCGCGGGGGCGCGACGAGTTCAACCGGGAGCTCGAACGCCGCGGCGTCAAGGCGATCACCGCGATGGAGATCAAGAAGGAGGAGGAGAAGCCCGGGCCCGCCCGCACGCCGCAGGCCGTCTACGAGGAGACGGTGCGGCTCATGCGCGCGTTCACGAAGGCCGCGCTCACCGGGAAGGAGCTCGACCTCCCCGGCGCCGACAGTCTCGTCAGCGAGATCTCGGAACTCGCGGCAAAGGACCCCCGGGCGATGCTCGACCTCTCGGCGATCCGCGAGTTCGACGAGCACGCCTTCACCCACGCGGCGCACGTCTGCGTCCTCTCCACCTCGCTCGCGGCGCTCCTGGGAGTCCGCCGCGCGCGCCTCGCCGCCATATGCCGTGCGGCGATGCTCCACGAC
Organism: Chlamydiota bacterium; assembly: GCA_012729785.1. Taxonomy (NCBI): domain Bacteria; kingdom Pseudomonadati; phylum Chlamydiota; species Chlamydiota bacterium. The sequence goes on from JAAYCL010000030.1 coordinate 3,737, forward strand.
ATCGGAAAGATGGCGTTCCCCGCGGAGACGCTCTTCTCCTCGGGCGAACCCGATCCGGCGACGGCGGAGCTCCTGCGGCGCCACCCTCTCGAGGGGGCGCGCGCGCTGCTGGAGGGGCTGGAGGCGCGGCCGCTGGCGGTGGCGGTGGCCTACGAGCACCATATGCGGTACGACCTCGCGGGCTATCCGGCGCGGCCCGACGGCGTCCGCCCGCACCCGGTGAGTCTCCTCGTCCAGATCGTCGACGCGTACGATAATCTCACCGCGCGCCGTCCGGGACGCCTCCCACTCTCCCGCCCCGCAGCGCTCGAGCGGATCGCCGAGGAGGCGGGCAGCGCCTACGACCCCGCGATCGCAAAAGGGTTCCTCGCCATGATGGGGTGCTACGTCCCGGGGACGATCGTGGAGCTCGACGGCGGCGAGATCGGCGTCGTCGAGGAGGTCCGCGGAAGCGACCCCGCCAGGCCCGCGGCGAGGATGCTCGGCCAGGAAGGCCCGGGGGGCCTGCGGGATCTGGGGGAGAAGGACGCGGGGGGCTTGTTCCGCTGGTCGATCCGCCGCCCCCTCGGCGCCGAACGCGTTCCGCCCCTTGAGGCCGAATAGTCGTAATATACTGCCGCGGTAACAGTTGGGAGCATAATGGCGCCGTGAACGCGGTCGCCTTCGCCCGGCGGGGTATTGCCGGAAGGCGGTGCGGGATGCTATCATGGCGAAACTGCGGAAGGCGGTGCGGCGGCGGGCGGTCGTTTCCGCGGAACGGAGGGCTGCCATGGATGCGGTCACCAGGAAACTCTGCGCGCTCCTCGATCGCGACGATGTCGAGCTCCAGTGCTCCGCGGCCCGCGTGCTCGGAGAACTCGGCTCGGCCGGCCGCGAGGTGCGCCTCTGCCTCGCCAAACACCTCAAGACGCAGAATTTGACCCTCAAGCACTACCTCCTCTCCGCGCTGGAGCGGCTCCCCGGCCGCGAGGCGCTTCCGTACCTGTTCCCGCTCCTCAGGGAGGGGGGAAAGGTGCAGGAGCGGGCACTCGCCCTCATCGGATCGTGCGGACCCGCCGCGGTCCAGGAGGGGCGCAGACTCTTCGCCGGCGCGGACGAGGAGTTCAGGAAGCTCATCGTCAGGATCTTCGGCGCCCTGGGGACCGTCGAGGCGTGCGCGTTCCTCGTCGGCTGCATCCCCGGCGCGACCCCCGACCTCCGGCGGAGCGTCGGCCTCGCCCTCCGCGAGGCGATGGAGAAGCTGCCCGCGGCGGGGAAGAAGCTCCTGCTGAAGAAGATCGACGCCCTCTTCTCCTCGCCGAAGGGGACGGTGTCCGCGGAGGTCGCCGCCGCGGGGGTGATGCTGCTCGGCTGCGCGGCGGACCCCGCCTCGCTCGGGAAACTGATCCGCGCCGCCGCCCCGGACCAGCCGGCGCCGGTCCGGGAGCAGGCGCTCCTCGCCTTGGCGAGGATCGATATCCCCCGGGCCCGCGCGCGCGAGGTGGTCGCGGCGCTCGTCCCCGCCCTGCGGGAGTCCGACTACGCGAACGTGGTCCGCCACGCCCTCGCCGTGCTGCACCGGGTGGAGTTCCCCGGGACCCTGGCGGCGAAGCTCGACGAGGAGCTCCGCGGGGCGCACCCCGCGGTGCGGAGCTTCCTCCTCTCCAAGATGAGCGCGTTCGGTTCGAAGGAGAACATCGCGCGGCTGATCGGGCATTTGAACGCGGGCAGCTTCGACGAGCGGCGCGCGGCGCAGGAGGCGCTGGCGGGGATCCCGGCCGCCGCCGCCGAGATCCTGAAGGAGCTCGACGCGGCCAAGGACTACGAGGCGGCGATGCGGCTGGTGAGCATCCTCAAGGCGCAGGGGGCGAAGCCGGACGCCGCGGAGAAACGCCGCCTGTTCGACCGGATGGAGAAACTGCGCGCGGCGGGGGACGCGCGCGCCGCGGCGTACGCGGCGGCGCTCACGGTGGCGGACCCGGCGTTCCTGATCTCCCGGGTGCTCGGCGTGGTCAGGCGGCTGAAGAGCCGCAAGGCGTTCGCCGAGGCCGACGCCCTCTTTGCCACGCTCGCCCGCCACGCGCCGCTCGACGACGAGCTGAAGTTCGAGCGCGCGGTCGTGAAGCTTCGGCGGGGGCTGCCCGACCTCGCCTCCTCGCAGCGCGACGAGCACGAGGGACTCCGCCTCATCGCCGAGCTCCTCCGCCAGGAGGGGTTCCCGCTGCTGAGGCGGTTGAAGGCGGAGAAGGCCCTCGGCCCCGAGGAGCTGTACCACGTCGGTTTCCATTTCGCCGAGAAGCTGTTCGCGCAGCGCGAATTCGGCGTCGCCCTGCTCCGGCATCTCGCGTCGCGCTCGCCCCGGAGCAAGGCCGGAACCGCGGCGCGGCGCAAGCTCGAGATCGTCGGCGCCCCGGTGCCGAAGCGGTCGTGAGCGGCGCCGGCATCGGCATCTGTTCTTTTCCGCCTGTTGTATGCGGTCCTTTGAGCGGGCGAGGCGGGGCGTGAGCGTCCCCTCCCGCGCGCCTGCGGCGAAAAAAGCGGTGGACAGCGCACGCCGGTGCGCTATACTACCCCGTGCGCGGCGGGTACGCGCAGCCCCGCGGCACGGGGCGGCTACCGGGACGCGAAAGGAGGAGGAGGAGATGAACGGCAGGATGATGCTGTGGTGTGCGGCCCTGCTCGCGGTGGCGCTCTTCTGCGGCTGCGTCGGGTATTTCCACTATCACCCGATCAAGAGCACCGAGCAGGAGACCGCGGGGCCCGTCAGCGGCAGGTTGTTCACGGGCGAGACGTCGATGGGCTCCGGGATGGGCTCCGGGGTGACGCCGGCGATTTCGGCGATACCGATTTCCGAGGAGTCCCTCATCAAGTAGGCATCGCGCGCCGGTCGCGGAGCGGGCGCGCCCCATCGGATGCGGGGCGCGCCCGCTCCCTCGCGTCGGGGCGCGGCACGGAGGAACGAACAATGGCGGATATCAGGGTGGGCGACCTCGTGAGCTGGCAAACCGGGCAGAAGACCAAGGTGGGCGTCGTGCGGGCGTTGAACGAGGACGGGTCGTGCACCGTCGACATGTCGACGCCGGCCGGGAGGTTCGAGGAGCGGATCGGCGCCGCCCGCCTCACCCGCCTCACCTCGACGGTCGAGCCGGCGCAGGAGCCCCCGGCGCCGGGGTGCGCGTGCGCGGGACCCGCGGACGACTGAGCGCCGGCGGCGCGCGTCCCTAGGCGTCGATCGCGACCTTGCCCGCGGCGTAGAGGAGCTTGTTGGCCTCCTGCCGCTCTCCGCCTTCGTACAGATAGTTCACCATCACCCCGTACGATTCCTCGACCCCGCGCCCGGAGGGGTTGGCGAGGTGGTTGATGCTTCCGATCGACGCCCCGTTCGACAGGTGGAAGTTCGCCACCGGGTCGTAGGCGGCGGGCGACCCGTCCGCCGCGCGTTTCTCCCGCGTGAGGTAGAAGCGCGCGAGCTCCGTGATCGGCTGCGTTAGGGCGCGCGCCAGGGCGCGGGTGCTGTACCATTCCGGCGTCGCGAGCGCCTTCCGCAACAACCCCGAGAGCGGCAAAGTCCGCCCTCCCGCCTCCTCCTCGCCGCACGCCGCCGCGAGCCGGCGCATCTCGGCGGGGGAGATGAACCGCCGGTGCTTGTTGGCGTCGATCTTCCGGGCGGTGAGAAGGAACGGCTGTTCCCCGCCGGAGAGGATCCGGTCGAGGTAGTCCCTGAACCGGGGGACCGGGCTCAGCGTGGCGAAGCGCCGGATGCGGGGGTACTGCTCCTCGATGTACGCCCGGGCGCGTATCAGCATCTTCGCCCCGAGGGCGATCCCGCCGAGGCCGTGCATCGTCGTGTTGACCGAGTAGAAGATCGCGGTGTCCGCGCGCCGGAGATCGGGCGGGCGCCGCTTCTCCCCGATGATCCTGGAGATGCTCTTGATGAGACCGCGCGCCAGCGCCACCTCCACGTAGACGAGCGGCGTGTACGGCATCTTGAAATGCTCGAGCGAGATGATGATCCGGTCGGGGCTGTTCAGGCGATCCTCGAAGCTCCACCAGTTCTCCGCCGGGTGGACGCCCTCCTTCTCGGAGATGAACTTCAAGAGCGCCACCGAGGTGTTCTGGGCGTTGCAGCAGCGCGTCGTCAGGTACTGGAAGTTGAAGATCCGCATGAAATGGTCGCTGAAGAACAGGGCGAGCTCGCGCAGCGGCTCGAGGACCGACGCGGGGCGGCCGGCCGCCCCGAGATCGCGGATGAGGGCGTGGAGGTCGGCGCGCAGGGTGATCAGCCACGCGGGGGTGTCCATCGCGGCGTAGATCTGGTTGAGGATGAAATCCACCTTGAGGTGGTCGAGGGAGGCGAGGATCGAGAAGAACGCCTCGCGGTGCGCCGCGCCGCCCTGATAGAACTCGGTCAGGATCCGGAGCGACTCGGGGTGGATGGTCCGGTCGGTGGCGAGGAGGGCGAGCGCCTCCTCGACGGGGCGCGGTTCCGACGCGGTGTACGCGCCGAGGGCGCTCCGGATCGCGACGCCGATCTTCCTGCGCAGCTCGGCGAGGCCTGCGTGGGGCGCGTGGGCCGTCATTCCCCCCTCCCGGTCAGGATTCCTCCGCCTCGAGGAAGCCGCGGAGCTTCCGACTGCGCGTCGGGTGGCGCATCTTGCGGAGCGCCTTCGCCTCGATCTGGCGGACGCGTTCGCGCGTGACGTTGAAGACCCGCCCGACCTCCTCGAGGGTGCGGGGCGAGCCGTCGCCGATGCCGAAGCGGAGGGTGAGGACCCGCTGCTCGCGCGGGGTCAGCGTCTTCAGGACGCTCTCGATCTGCTCCTTCAGCAGCGCGTAGCCGGTCGCCAACGCGGGCGACTCCGCCCCCTTGTCCTCGATGAAGTCGCCGAAGTGGCTGTCGTTGCTGTCGCCGATCGGCGTCTGGAGCGAGATCGGGTGCTGGGCGATCTTCATGATCCCGCGCACCTTCTCCACGGGGAGCTCCATCTCCTCGGCGATCTCGTCGGGGGACGGCTCCTTGCCGTACTCCTGCACCAGCTTCTTCGAGGCCCGGACGAGTTTGTTGATGGTCTCGATCATGTGCACGGGGATGCGGATCGTGCGGGCCTGGTCGGCGATGGAGCGGGTGATCGCCTGGCGTATCCACCAGGTGGCGTAGGTGGAGAACTTGTAGCCGCGGCGATATTCGAACTTGTCCACCGCCTTCATGAGACCCATGTTCCCCTCCTGGATCAGATCGAGGAACGAGAGGCCACGGTTGGTGTACTTCTTGGCGATGGAGATCACGAGGCGCAGGTTCGCCTCGACCATCTCGCTCTTGGCGGCGTGCCCGCGCCGGCCGGCCTCGCGGAGATTCTCCACCCGCCGCTTCACCTCGTCGAGCGGGGCGCGGGCCTCCTCCTCCAGCCCGAGCAGCTCGCGTCTGACCTGCGCGAGGCGGCGGCCGGCGTTCTTCGCGCGGCTCTTCTTCAGGCGCTCCGCCTCGCGCTCCAGCTCGGAGATCTTGCGCGCCTTCGGATCAAGCTTGTCGATGAACTCCTCGACGGCGTTCTGCTTGAAATGGAGCTTCCTCACCAGCCCGACCATCGTCTCGTGGAGCTTGGCGTACTCGCGCTCGAGGCGGAGACGGGTCTTGGTTCCCGGCTTGGCCCTGCGGATCTGGAGATAGCGGCGCGTCATCTCGCGGTCGACCTTCTCCAGCTTCGGCCGGATCTCCTTCTCCTCGGCGATGTAGGTGTCGCGGTTCTTGACCCGCTTGTCCTGGATCACCCGGTCGAACCGCTCCCGCCCCGCGCAGACCCGCTCGGCCAGGTCGAGGGCGAGGCGGGGGGTGTAGCCGAGGGAGAAGATGATCTCCCGGATCTGGGTCTCCGACTTCTCGATCCGCTTCGAGATCTCGACCTCCTGCTCGCGGGTGAGGAGGGGGACCTGCCCCATCTGCTTGAGGTACATCCGCACCGGGTCGTCGATGAACTCGAGCTTCGCGGAGCGCTCGCGCTTCTCGGCCTTCGCCGCCGAGGCGATCTCGGCCTTCCTGCGGACCAGGTCCTTGTCGTCGACGACGTCGACGTCCATCTGCCGGAGGAGGATGATGATCGAGTCGATCTCCTCCGCGGAGATCACGCTGTCGGGCAGGACCTCGTTGATGCGGGAGTAGGTGAGGCACCCGCCCTGCGCATTGGCGATCTTGAGCAACTCCTTGATCTTCTGGTCCTTGTCGGCCTTCACCATGATGTGCGCTCTTTCCCGGGGCGGCGCCCCGTCACGAGATGCGCAGGAGGTCCGTCTTCCTGCGCATCAGAAGCTTCTGCATCTCGGGGATTGCTCCGGCGTCCCCGCCCGCCTTCTCCCGCCGCGCGATCTCGCGCGTGATCCTCCCGATCTCCTCCTTCAGGGCGCGCCGCTTCAGGAACCGGATGCAGTCGTGCGCGACCTGGAGACGGTCCCCCGCCGCCTCCTCCTCCGCGGCGAGGCGTCCGAGCAGGGCGGCGGCGGGATCGTCCGCGAGCGCGGCGAGGATCTGCGCGCGGCCGGCGCCGCGCCCGTCGCGGTGTAGCGCGAAGGCGCACTCCGCGATGCGGCGAAGGGACGGGTCGCGGAACTCCTCGGCGGTCAGCGCCTCCGCGGCCGCCGCGAGAACCCGCGGGTCGTCGAGCATCAGCCGCGCGAGCTCGCGCTCCCCCGCCGGGAGCCGCGCCGCCGCCGCGTCCCGTCCGGCGGGGGCCGCGGCCCGCGGACGGCCCTTCTTGCGCAGCGCCTCGATGACAAACTCCTGCGGCACGTCGAGCCGCTCGGCGAGCTTCCTCCGGTACGCCTCGCGGAGGATCCCGTCGTCGACGCGGGCGAGCGCGTCCAGGAACTCCGCGGCGACCCGCGCCTTCCCGACCTCGCGCCGCGCGTCGTGCCGCCGGCAGAGATCGTCGAGCAGGAAGTCGAAATAGTCCGCCGCCTTCTCGACGAGCGGGCGGAATGCCTCCCCCCCCTTCTCCCGCACGAACGTGTCCGGGTCGTGTTTCCCCGGCAGCACCAGCACGCGCACCCGGAGCCCCTCCACGAGGAGCGCGTCGAGGCTCCGGAGCGCGGCGCCCTGCCCCGCGGCGTCGGCGTCGAAGCTCATCACCACCTCGGGCGCGAAGCGCCTGAGGATGCGGGCGTGCTCCGCGGTGAAGGCGGTGCCCTGCGACGCGACGACGTTCCGTATGCCCGCGGCAAAGAGGGACAGCAGGTCGAAGTATCCCTCAACCACGATCGCGCGCCCCTCCTCCACGATGCTGCGTTTGGCGAGGTGGATCCCGTAGAGACTGCGCGACTTGCTGAAGAGCGCGGACTCGGGGGAGTTCATGTACTTCGGGGTCCCGTCGCCCACCACCCGCCCGCTGAAGGCGATGACCCGCCCGCCCGCGTCCCGGATCGGTATCATCAGGCGGTTGCGGAACCGGTCGTAGACCCTCCCCCCCTCCTCGCGGCGCATCACGAGCCCGAGCCCCAGGAGCGACTCCTCGGCGTGGCCCCGCGCGCGGGCGGCGCGGCGGAACGACTCCCACGCATCGGGTGCGTAGCCGAGCGAGAACTCCGTGATCAGGTCGTCCGATACCCCCCGCTTCCGCAGGTAGGCGAGGACTTTCCCTCCCGCCGCGGTCTTCCAGAGCTGCTGCGCGAACCAGGAGGCGGCGAAGTCGTTCAAACGGTACAGCGCCTCCTTCCCCCGCTCCGGCGCCGCGCCCCGCCGCGTCTCGGGGACCTCGATCCCCGCCTTCCGGGCGAGGATCCTGACCGCCTCGGGGAACGGGACGCGCTCGTACTGCATCACGAAGTTCACCGAGCCGCCGCCGGCGTTGCAGCCGAAGCAGTGCCAGATCTGCTTCTCCGGGTTCACGAAGAACGACGGGGTCTTCTCGCTGTGAAACGGGCAGCAGGCCTTGAAGCTCCTGCCGGCGCGCTTGAGGGGGATGTAGGAGGAGACGACCTCCACCACGTCGTTCGCCGCCTGCACCTCCTCGATGACGCGCTGCGGGATCATCCTCTTCGACCCCCGCGGCGGGCGCGCGCGACCCTCGTGAACCCCGAGCAGGGTATGATCTCGATCTCGTCCTCTCCGACGACGGCGTCCAGGAGCAGGTTCAGGCCGAGGTTGTCGCTGGCCATGTGCCCCGCGATGATCACGATCAGGTTCTCCCGCTTCGCCTCCTCGAGATGCTTGTCGCTCATGTGCATGCAGACGAGCGTCCCCACCCCCGCCTGGGCGAGTTTGGCGAGCACCTTCACGGGGCCCTCGGTCCCGCCGGTCATGTCCACGAAGATCGTTCCCGTCCTCCGGTTCTCCTTGCCCGCGATGATCTTCGGCGGGGCGTTGTTGGCGATGGAGGTCTGGTACTCGGGGATCTCCGCGAGCAGGTCGACGATGTCGCGCGCGCGCTCCGGCTTCCTGCGGTCCATGAGCCGCTGCAGCCAGCCGGCGACGCAGTTGTCGGCGGGGGTGTGCATGCAGGCGAGCGGGATGTCGAGAAGCCGCGCCGCGTCGACCGCCCGGGTGTGGTTCTGGGCCATCACCCGGCGCTCGACCTCCCCCATCCGCTCCTCCAGCAGCCCCTCGGCGGCGGCGATCGGCACGCCGAGGCCGTGCACGATCTCCGCCTGCATCCCCATCACGTTGTAGAAGCCGGCATACGCCCGCCCCGCCGGGTGGTGCGCCAGCACGAGGTCCAGCCGCCTCCCGCGCTCGCGCAGGCGGTCGGCGAGGACGATCTCGCCGACGTCGATGTCCACGCCGACCATCATCCCGCGGACCTCGACGGCCGGGTCGCCGTGCAGGATGCGGGTGTCGGCGTACGGGTTCTCGAGGCGCTCGCGGTCGAAGGAGCGCTTCCGGCGCTCCGGCATCTCCCCGAACGCCTGCGCGAGGCAGTCCAGCTCCCCGCGGACGCTCGCGGCGCCGCGGGGATCGCGCCGCATCCCCTCGGCGACCGCGCGCTGGAACATCGTGCCCAGTTTCATCGGACCTTCCTTTCCCTCGTCCCCCCGAACGCCCCCGTGCGGGCGCCCGGAGGCGGCGGCTCCTCCCCCCCGGAAAGCGGGCCGGTGCTCCTGATGACCTCCGGCGCGACGTTCACCTTCACGGACGGGAGTTGTTCGATCACATCGTCGGCGGGGAGCTCCCGCGCGGGCGGGTAGACGTGGACCGCCAGGCGGTACGCCCCCGGGACCGCCGATATCGCCAGCGGCCCGAAGAACGAGTTCCGGCTCACGGCGTTCGAGATCCGGTCGACCTTGACGAGGGCCAGAAGGATCAGCGCCGCGCAGGCGAACAGGAACGCCTTGGCCCCGCCCAGGGCCGCGCCGCCCAGCTTCTCGACGGTCGAGATGACGGGGATCCGCGCGAGGTGGCGGACGGCCTGGTTGAGCATGTAGAAGAAGGCGAAGACCGCGAGGAAGACGGCGAGGAAGCCGCAGGCAATGCGGATGTTCTCGTCGTCGGGGAGCCAGGGGGCGAACCGGTCCGCCGCGGCGGGGTAGTAGCGAAAGGAGAGGGAGAGGGCGAACAGGATGCCGAGGAAGCGGAGCACCTCCCCGGAGAGGCCCCGCCGGTGCCCGAGGATGACGCCGCGGACGACGACCAGCACGACGAGCAGGTCGATCAGGTGAAACCTCATCGGAACACGATCCTCCGCGAGCCCAAAACGCCCAAAATACTTAAACGATAAGTATAACAGGAAGATGGGTGAATGTCAAATTATTCCGCCCGCATTGTTTTCGTTTGCCCGCGCTGCGACCCCATGAGCAGATGATGGGAAAGGAGGGCCGCCCCGGCGGCGGCGGCGGTCTCGGCGCGTAGGACCTCCGCTGTGAGGCGGCAGGGGAGGGCCCCGGCCGCGATGAGGGCGTCGAGTTCGGCCGGCGTGAAATCGCCCTCCGGGCCGGTGACGATGAGGAGGCGGGACGCCGCCGCGGCCGCGGGCCGGGCGAGGAGTTCGCCGAGCGGGGGGCTGCCCTCGCGGAGGCAGGCGACGAATGCGGCGTCATATCCGCGCAGCAGCGCAGCCGGGTCCGGTCCCGGACGCATCGCGGTCTCGGGCAGGAAATCGCGTCCGCACTGGCGGCACGCCTCGAGGGCGATCTTCTGCCAGCGCTTCGCCCGCGCCTTCGCGTCCGCGTCCCCTCCGACGCGCGGCACGCTCCGCGCCGCGGCGAACGTCGCGATCGAGAGCGCCCCGAGCTCCGTGCAGGCCCGCACGGCGAGATCCATCGCGGGGGCCTTCAAAAGCGCCAGGGCGACGGAGAAGCCGCGGGCGGGCTTGGCGAGGCGGCGCTCCCGGACGATGGCGAGCGTGCACGAGTCGCCGCCTAGCGACCGCACCTCCGCCTGCGCGGTCCAGCCGTTCCCGTCGAAGGCGGCGACCTGCTCCCCCGCGCGGAGGCGCAGCACGCGGCGGAGGTAGTGCGCCTCCTCGGCGGGGAGGAGGAGCTCGTTTCCCCGGCGGCAGCCGAGGGGGGCGTGGACGCGTCGCTCGGGCAGCGGGTGCGTGGCGGCCGGCCTCCGTGTGGGCGCGTGGATCAGGCGCCGGTGAAAAACTTCTTCGCGCGCTCGATGAACGAGCTGCTTATCGGGTGGACTCGCTCGCCGCCAAGTTCGGCGAACTTCGCGAGGAGCGCCTTCTGCTCGTCGGTCATGCCGACGGGGGTCTCCAGCATGACGCGCACGTACTGGTCGCCGCGCCCCGCGCCGTTCACGTTCGGCATCCCCTTCCCCTTGAGGCGGAACGTCTTCCCGGTCTGCGTCCCCTCCGGGACCTCCAGACGGACCCTCCCCTCCAGCGTGGGGACGTCCACCGTGCCGCCGAGCGCCGCGGTCACGAACCCCAGCGGCACCTCGCAGAGGATGTCGTCGCCGTGGCGCTGGAAGATCTCGTGCTCCTTCACGTGGACGACGATGTACAGGTCGCCCGCCCGGGCGCCGTGCGCCCCCGCCTCGCCCTCCCCCGCGATCTTCAGGCGCGAGCCGGTCTCGATGCCCGGGGGCACCTTCACCGACATCTTCTTCCGGCGCCGCACGCGACCCTCGCCGCGGCAGCGGGGGCACGGATCCGACGCCGTGGTCCCCTCGCCGCGGCAGCGGGGGCAGGGGCTCCGGCGGATCTGCATCCCGAAGAAGCCGCTTACCCGTTCCTCGATGACGCCGTGCCCGCCGCAGGCGACGCACGGCCCGCGCGAGGTCCCCGCCCGCGCGCCGCTCCCGCGGCAGTCGCCGCAGAAGTCGAGGCGGGGGAATGAGAAGTCGCGCGTGCAGCCGGAGGCCGCCTCCTCGAGGGTGATCTCGAGGTCGTGGCGGAGGTCGTCGCCGCGCGCGGGCCCGCGGCGGGGCCCGCCGAAACCGAAGAAGTTGTCGAAGATGCTCCCGCCGCCGCCGAAGGCGCCCATGAACGTGCGGAGCGCCTCCTCGAGGTCGATCCCGTTGAATCCGCCGAAGCCGCCCGGCCCCCCGCGGAGCCCCGCGTGGCCGAACCGGTCGTAGCGCTCGCGCTTCTCGGGGTCGCTGAGGACCTCGTAGGCGACGGAGACCTCCTTGAACCGCTCCTCGGCGGTCTTGTCCCCGGGGTTCTTGTCGGGATGGTGTTTGACCGCGAGTTTCCGGTAGGCCTTCTTGATCTCCTCGGCGGCGGCGTTCCTCGCCACGCCGAGCACCTCGTAGTAGTCTCGCTTCGCCATGGTTCTCCGGAGCGTGATTTCGAATCCCGGCCGGTGTCGGCCGGGAGGGGGCGGTCGATGCGGGCGGTTTCGAGCCCGCCGGCCCCGCCGGGTCTCTAGACCGTCTCCTCGCCCGTCCCCTTGGGGGGCGCCGCGACGCCCACCACCGAGGGCCTGAGCAGCCGTCCGTTCAGCGTGTAGCCCCTGAGCGTCTCATCCACAACCGTTCCCTCGGGATGGCCGTCGGTCTCGACCTGCGCAACGGCCTCGTGGAACTCCGGGTTGAACGGTTTGCCGAGCGCCTCGATCGGTTGGAGCCCGAACTTGCCCAGCGCGGAGAGGAACTGCCTGCGGATGAGGGCGACGCCGTCGATGAGCCCCTTCGCGTCGGCGGGCGTTTGGGCGGCGGCGAGGGCCCGCTCCAGGTTGTCGATGACGCCGAGCAGCTCCGCCATCAGTTCCTCCTGCCCGTACTTGAGCAGGTCGAGACGGTCGCGCTCGGCCCGTTTCTTGTAGTTCTCCAGGTCCGCGGCAATCCGAAGCATCCGATCGTGGTATTCGTCGGCCTTGGCGGCCTTCTCCCGAAGCGCCGCGAGCTCGTGTGCCGCCGCGCGCTCCTTCTCCGGGGAGGCGGCCGGTGCGCCCTGCGTCATCGCCTGCGCCTTTTCCATCGCGATGTCCAGGTGCGTCTTGACCTGTTTCTTGTCGTGCGTCTCGTGCTTCTTCTCGGTGCCTTTGGCCTGGTCCTTGGTCATGCGCCACGCTCCTGTCCGGGAACGTCGAACGAAAGGGAAGGGCCCGTGTTCGGGGATGCTCCCTGCGCTGCAGCGGTGATAAGTATACGGATGCCGTCCGTGTGTGTCAACGGTGCCGCCCGGAAACAGGCGGGCCCCCGAACGGCGGATCCCGGCGGTATAGTCCGCGGGGTTTGCCCGGAACGTCTCCCCCGCAGCCGCCGCGCCCGTGCCTCTCGGGCGTCCCCGTCTCATTCCCCCGTGTAGATCCGGTGCTGGACCTGCTTCCCCATGGCGCACATCACGTCGTACGGGATGGTGCCGGTGAGATCGGCGACCTCGTTCACGGTGATCTCGTCGTCCCCCTGCCTCCCGATGACCACGACCTCGTCGCCGACCCGCGCCCCGGGGATGTGGCCGACGTCGATCATCGTCTGGTCCATCGTGACGTTGCCGACGACGGGGGCGCGCCTGCCGCGGACCAGGACCTCGCCCCGGTTCGAGAGGAGCCGGCAGTAGCCGTCGCCGTAGCCGATCGGGATGGTGGCGATCGCCGTGTCCCGGTAGGTGGCGTAGCTCCGGCAGTAACTGATCGACCGGCCGGGCGGCACCTGCTTCAGGTAACAGATCTCGGTCTTCAGGGTGAGGGCGGCGCGCAGGGGGACGGACTTGACCACCTCCCGGGACGGGTAGACGCCGTAGAGCATGATCCCGATGCGGGCCAGGTTGAAGTACGAGGCGGGGAGGCCGAGGAGCGCCCCGCTGTTGGCGATATGCACCAGGGGGACGCGGATCCCCGCGCGCCGGCATTTCAGGAGCACGCGCCGGAACCGGTCGAGTTGGAGCGTGGCGAAGGAGAGGTCGCGGTCGGACGCGCAGGCGAAGTGGGACGAGATCCCCTGGAGCCGCACCCCGCGGGTGCGGCGCGCGCGGCGTATGAAGTCGAACGCCCCCTCGTGCCAGACGCCGATGCGCCCCATCCCGGTGTCGACCACCGCGTGGATGTCCACGGCGCGCCCGGCGCGGAGGGCCGCGCGCGACACCGCGTCGAGCATCGCCGCGGAGCAGATGACCGGGGTAACGCGGTGCCGGACGATCGCCTCTGCGTGCCCGACCATCCCGGCGCTGAGCACGAGGATCCTGGCCTCGGGGTGCGCCTTGCGCAGCTTCAGCGCCTCGTAGATGTTCGACACCCCGAGCCAGCTCGCCCCGGACCGGAGTGCGACGCGGGATATCCGCGTCATCCCGTGCCCGTAGGCGTCGGCCTTGACCACCGCCAGGAGATGGACGCCGCGCCCGAGCTTGGCGCGTATCCGGGCGATGTTGTCCCGGACCGCGCCCAGGTCGATCTCGGCCCACGTCTTGTAGAGTTTTTCCATCCCGGCTCCGCCCTCGCGGCGTAAAAAACAATTTTACCGCAGATGCGGGGTTGGGTGAAGCCCAAACCGCCGCGGGGAAGGCCGTTTCCCTCGCGGCCGTCTCTCTCCTTCCCGCCGCGCCCCCTTCGGCCCCCTCCTCCACCCGTGCCGTCGTTCGCCGTCGGGAAGAATGGCGGGAGAGCCAAAAGAAAAAAAGAAAAGATAGTTTCCCTCTCCCGGTCCCATGCGCTATACTTATACTGTATATCGTTTCGTGTACGGCCGGCGAGAGGAACTCGGCGATGTCCGTTTCGACAGCGAAACGCGCCAGTGGGACACGACTACTGGGCGCCCTTCTGTGCGCGCTGGCCTTCGCCTCCCCCCGCCCGGCGCAATGCCAGTACGGCTGGGTGCACGTCACGACCCTCCCCGAGGCCAGTTCCGCGATCTGGCTCGACTTCGTATTCGACACCGGCATCAAGACGAACGAGGTCATCGGTCCGGTCTCCTCCGGCACGCACCAGATCTACGTGGTTCCCCCCGACGGTACTCCCGTTCCCGGCCCCCGCGAAGTGGCGGTCGCCACCGGGGCCACCTCCACCGTTGAGTTCGACATCGCCACGGGGACGGGCTCCATCATCGTCTCGTCCCTCCCGGAGACGGGCGGAGACATCTACCTTGACTACGGTTCCACGGAACAGGTCACCGACGCCACGCTTGACGACGTCGCGGCGGGGACGCACTACCTGCTGCTGCGAAAGGCCGGGTGCGTGAAGCCGGGATACCAGGCGGTGGTGGTGGAGGCGAGCGCCTCGACAGAGGTCGTGATGTACCTCGAGCAGGCCGCCTCGACGACCTCGGCCGTCCTGGGCGTGGATTCGGTGCCGCCCGGGGCGGAGATCTATCTCGACTACATCAGTCTCTCGGAGTTCACGAACAGCACGGTCTCCTCGGAGATCGGCTACGGGACGCACGACGTGACGGTGACGCTGCCGGGGTATCTCGTGCCGCCGTCGCAGACAGTCGAGCTTTCGGCGGGCACCCCCTCCACGGAGCTCCTGTTCGTGCTCGTCGAGGAGCCCACCATCACCCCGACGCCGACGGAGACGCCGACATCGACGCCGACGCCGACGCCGACGGCGACGATCACGCCCGGGGGTCCCACGCTGACGCCTACGGCGACCGCGACGGAGACGCCGACGGCCACGCCCACGATCACGCCCGGGGGGCCGACGGTCACGCCGACGCCGACGCCGACGCCGGACCTCGGGGTGGGGTCGGTGAACGTGTACACGACGCCGGTGGCAGGGGCGGACATCCTGCTCGACTACGCGGCGACGGGACAGACGACGAACTCGACGCTGGCGCAGGTACAGGCGGGGAGCCACGTGGTGTCGGTCTCCTTGGAGGGGATGTACCCGGCGCAGGCGCCGCAGGATGTGTGGGTGGTGGGGAGCGCGTCGACGGACGTGGTGTTCGTGCTGACGGAGGCGACGGGGGCGCTTGAGGTAAGGGCGTCGCCGGAGGCGAGCGCGGAGATCTACCTGGACTACAAGAACACGGGGCTGCTGACGGACGATACGATCGGGGACGTGGGGGTGGGGACGCACTACGTGACGGTGCGGAAGGACGGGATGGTCCCGCCGGGGGTGGTCGCGGCGGCGGTGACGGCGGGGTCGACGACGACGGTGGAGTTCGAGCTGTGGGCGGCGACCGAGTCGTGCCCGATCACAGTGGAGTCGGTGCCGACGGGGGCGGAGATCTACCTGGACTACATCGGGACGGGGCAGGTGACGAACGACACGCTTGCGGAGGTGGGGTACGGGACGCACGCGGTGACGGTGCTGCTGCCGGGGTACCTGAAGCCGCCGCCGCAGACGGTGGAGCTGTCGGCGTCCACCTGCGCGACGACGCTGGTGTTCACGCTGGTGGAGGCGGAGACCCCGACGGTCACCCCGACGCCCACCATCACCCCGACGCCGACGATCACCCCCACGCCCACCATCACGCCGACGCCCACCATCACGCCGCCGCCGACGATCACGCCGACGCCCACCATCACCCCGACGAGGACGCCGACGCCGGTTCTGCCGACGCCGACGCCCGACCTTTCCTACGGATGGATCGGCGTCTCCACGACCCCCGTCCCCGGCTCGGCGATCTTCCTGGATTTCATCTTCGACACGGGGCTCGACACGAACGCGGTCATCGGCCCGGTGGCGTCGGGAGTTCATAACGTCCTCGTGGAGCCGCTGGATCCGACGCCCATACCGGCGCCGAAGGCGGTGGCGGTGCTCGAAGGAGCCACCTCGGAGGTCTGGTTTGACCTCGGGCTCGGGATGGGCCTGATCGATGTGACCTCCTCCCCGGAGACCGGCGCGAGGATCTACCTCGACTACGCCGACACGGGTCTGGAGACAAACGACACGATCGCAAATGTTCCGGTGGGCACGCATTTCGTGTCGATACGCAAGGACGGTTTCGATCCGCCCGGCGTGCAGACGGCGGAGGTCCTCGCGGGCGAGACGACGTCGGTCGCCTTCGAGCTGCCGCCTGCGGGCCTATGCCCCGTCACGGTGACCTCGGATCCAAACCAGGCGGAGGTATACCTCGACTACATCCCGACGGGCCAGTTGACGGATGTCGTGCTCGCGGGGATCGGCTACGGGAAGCACGACGTGACCGTGCGGCGTAGCGGGTACCTGCTGCCGCCGCCGCAGACGGTGGAGCTCTCCGCCTCGACCTGTGCGACCTCGGTGCACTTCGCGCTGGTCGAGGAGCCGCCGACGGCGACCCCGACGCCGGGACCGACCGCCACGCCGACCGCCCCCCCGCCGCCGCCGCCGACGCCGACGCCGTTCCCCGGCGGACTTAAGGTCTGGCTGAACAACGCCGCACTCCGCCCGGGGGACACGTTCGAGGTGGCGGTGAGCTTCACGGACTCCGTCATCGACTTCGACGGCTACATGGTGATCGTGAGATCCGACGGGCGCGCCTGGTCGATCCTCCAGGGCAACCGGCTGGTCGAGGCGCTCCTCCCCATCGTCGCCGACGCGATGGAGATCCACTACCCGTGGGGGCCGGTGACGGTGCTCAGGATGCAGGTTCCCTACGGCGTGCCGGGCTACTACGCGGTGTACGGCGCGATACTCCCGCCGGGCACCCCGCCCACGCTCCAGAACGCCCGCGGTCCGTTCAGCCAGCTCGACATCGAGCCGTTCTACGTATCGCCCTGACCGCCTTCCCGCCTTGCGTGCTGCGCCGCTTTGAAGCCGTTGAACTCCGCCTGGGGCCGTGCTAAACTTTATTAATAGTCTTGTTTCCGTGCCGGCCGCGCACAAAGGAGAACCGGTGATGAGAAGGGCGCTCCCACTCGTGCTTTTCGCGGTTCTGACGGCCGGGGCGCGCCCCGTCCCGGCGCAGGAGCTCCATCCCCGAATGCGGTTCACGCGGGAGGAGAAGCGCCGTTGGATCGAGGCCTACGAGCGCGCCTCCCGGGTCTATCTCGATCCCGCCCTGAAGTCGATCCACGAATCCAAGGACCTCCTCAAGTACCTCTCGTACGTCCCCGCGGAGCGGGACCAGGGGTCGTGCGGCAACTGCTGGCAGTGGGCGGGGACCGGCTGCATGGAGATCTCCCACACGCTCCAGCGCGGCATCATGGACCGTTTCTCGATCCAGTATCTGAACTCCTGTGCCTCCTCGCTGATAGGGAAGGACTGCTGCGACGGCGGGACGGTGGAGAACGTGGCCGCGTTTTACAACGCGACCCGGAAGGCGATCCCCTGGTCCAACGCGCAGGCGTATTGGCAGGACGGCGACGCCTCCTGCGACACCCCCTGCGACACCGTCGCGGATTCCCCCTCCTACGGCATAGTTTCGATCGCGGCCGAGACGATCCCGACGCACAAGATCGGGCAGGAGGACGCCATAGAGAACATCAAGAACGTCCTCGATCAGAACAGGCCGGTCTTCTTCGCGTTCTTTCTCGCCGACGACGCCGATTGGGATGTCTTCTTCAACTTCTGGAACAGCAGCGACGAGGGGAGCCTGTTCAATTTCGACTACTCCTGCAACCACCCGTGGAACCCCAAGCAGGGAGGCGGGCACGCGGTGCTCTGCGTGGGGTACGACGACGAAGACCCCGACGACCGCTACTGGCTGATGCTCAACAGCTGGGGCACCACGGCGGGCCGTCCGAACGGGCTCTTCCGGGTGGATATGGACATCGACTACGACTGCGCCGACACCACCCCCGAGTACAACCTCTTCTGGCAAACGCTGAACGTCGTCTATCAGACGGAACCGACCCCGACCCCGACGCCGAAACCCTCGACGACGGGCGCACTCAACGTCTCCAGCAGTCCGGTTCAGGGGGCGGCGATCTACCTGGACTACTTCAGCGTGGGGCAGCTCACGAACAGCATCCTGGCCGCCGTGCACCCGGGCATGCATACGGTGTGGGTCTCCCACCCGGCGTATCCGCCGCAGGCCCCGCGCGAGGGGGTGGAGGTCGTCGCGGGCGGGGTGACCCCGGTGACGTTCGAGCTCAAGGATGCCTTGCAGTCGGGCGATATCCTCGTCGAGTCGGACCCGGAAAAGGGCGCGGCGATTTACCTCGACTACCGCAACACCGGCCTGGTGACCGACGCGACGCTCGCCGACATCGGCCCGGGCACGCACTACGTGACGATACGGAAGGACGGCACGGTCCCGCCCGGTCTGCAGGCGGCCTTTGTGGAGACGGGGCTGACCACCCCGCTGCTCTTCGGGCTATGGGCGGCGACGGACTCCTGCCCGATCAGCGTCTCCTCGGTGCCCACGGGTGCGGATATCTACCTCGACTACCTGCCGACAGGACTTGTCACCGACGCCACCATCGAGGAGGTCGGGCATGGAACGCACGACGTCACGGTGCGCAAGAGCGGGTACCTGATACCGCCGCCGCAGACGGTGGAGCTGTCGGCGGCCACCTGCGCCACCTCGCTGGTCTTCGAACTGATGGCCGTGCCGACCCCGACCCCGATCCCGACGCCGACGCCGACGCCGTTCGCGCAGGGCCTGCGCGTCTGGCTGAACAACGCCGCGCTCCGCCCGGGGGACACGTTCGAGGTGGCGGTGAGCTTCACGGACTCCATCCTCGACTTCGACGGCTACATGGTGATCGTGAGATCCGACGGGCGCGCCTGGTCGATCCTCCCGGGCAACCGGCTGGTCGAGGGGCTCCTCCCCATCGTCGCCGACGCGCTGGAGATCCACCACCCGTGGGGGCCGGTGACGGTGTTCAGGATGCAGATTCCGTACGGCGTGCCGGGCTACTACGCGGTGTACGCCGCGATACTCCCGTCGGGCACCCCGCCCACGCTCCAAAACGCCCGCGGACTGTACGCGCAGCTTGACGTGGAACCCGCGCGGGTCCTGTATTAGCTGTAGTGGCGTCTGTCCCGCGGGGACCCCCGGGCCCCGCGCGCCTTCATCGCGGGGTGCCTCCGCCTGACGGGCGCGCGACGCTATGCGGAGTTCCCCGCCCCCCGCGCCGACGCCTCTTCCCGCAGCGTCCGCACGATCTCGGCGAGTTCCGCCGTCTCGCGCCGGAGATGGCCGACGCTCATCCGGAGCGAAGAGACGCAGAGGTCCTCCTCCCCCGGACTATCGAGGCCCGCCGCGGCGACCGGCCCGTCCGCGGCGGGCCCTGTCAGGCACCTGCCCGAGCCGCCGCGCGCGGGCGTACCGAGCGCGCTGCACGAGTCCAGGATCCCCCGGAAACAGGCCGCCGCGGCGTCGATCTCCGCGTCGAGCGCCTGTTTCTGTCCCGCCGTCAGAAGCCCGTCGCGGAATATCCGCGGGCTGAACCAGAGGACGTCCCACGAGTAGTGCGCGACCGAGGCGAGCCTGTCCGCGATGCGCGAGAGCGAGACCACGGCGGCGTAGCTGAGTCCGCCGCTCTCCTTCCGGAGCCGCAGCTCCTTCTTCAGGTCCGCCATCTCGTCGATGGCGCTGCTGATGAGACGGAAGAGGCCGTGGAAGCGCGCCTCGAGCCGTTCCATCCCGTCCGCGTCCCCCGCGATGAAGCTCCGCTGCAGCCGTTCGAAACAGTCCGCCGCGATCCCGAGGAGCTCCCTGCACCTGCCGAGGTAGAGCTCGCGGTAGCGGAACCTGGATGCCGCCCAGTTGACCAGCATCGCGATCCCGATCCCCGCCCCGACCTGGACGGTGCGGTCGAGGCTGCTCGCCCAGATGCTCTCCTCGGGGTAGTAGGAGACGACGAGCAGCGTGAAGGCGGCCAGCGGGAAATGGTCGAGCCAGTTCAAGACGTAGCAGGCGAGGCAGACGATCATGATCCCGGGCGGGATCGCGAGGAAGTCGTTGTCTAGCGTCACGATGAGGATCGTGCCCACGAGGGCGCCGATCACCGTGGCGTAGATGTTCTTGATGCCGGTCTTGAGGCCCCGGTAGAAGGCGGAGGGGATGCAGAGGATCGCGGTGAAGGCGATCGTGATCGGCTCGTCGAAGGCGGGGATCCTGCTCACCGCGAGGGAGAGGAGGGCGACGACCCCCGCCTTCGCGATCAGGTACCTTGCCGCGAGCGTGATCCTCTTCGGTCGCATTCAGCTCCCTGTTCTGCCCCCTCCGCCTCGCGCCGGGAACGGAGCAGGATACGGATAGCCGCCGACAGTGTCCCGCTCCCGGCTTCTCGGGTGAGGTTGCCGGTGCCTTTATTCACAGGAAACGATCGGCGAGCAACTGCTCCGACCCGATGCGCAACCCGGGCAATGATAATACAACCGTTTCCCGAATGGAAGCGGGGGGCGATGTGGATGTGCCCGATGTACGCTCCGATGCTCCGAAAGCGTCGAAAAAAGCGTTTGACAACGGTTCCCGGGATGGTATACTGGAGCACGCTGAACGACTGTGATGCGGGGTGGAGCAGCCAGGAAGCTCGTCAGGCTCATAACCTGAAGGTCGCTGGTTCGAATCCAGCCCCCGCTACCAACGTAGGGCCCCGGAGATACCTCCGGGGCCCTTTTTCTATGTCCTATATCGTGTATATCTCGTGGGCGGATGTCGGCAACCGATTCTAAATCGGCGTCACCGACGATCCCCAACGGAGAGTGTCCGACCACAATTCAGGAAAATCCCGCTGGTCGAAAAGGTTTGCAGGAAGCTGGCGCATAATTTGATTGAGACGCCTGTCAGAACGCCGGCAGGCGTCCCTTTCCTTTTCAGCACCGTCGGGCTGCCGAACAGGCGCAGCTGAATTTGTCCGGAAGCCGGGTCAACCTCGATTTTTTTAACGAATAAGCGGGTAAACTGCCGCTTTTCGTCCGCCGTCCCGCAGGCAAACACCACTTTAAAGTCTCTCCTTTACTCCCGTAGTACAAGATGCAGAAGGATACCTTCCTCCTTTTGCATAAAATACTTGACGCCAAACAATCTTCACGGCGAGTGGAAACGAATAGGCAATTCAGATATAATACAAAGAACTGCATATACTGTAGACTTATTGTTCTTTCCTAGATAAAAACGGATGAGCTTCCAATACATCCCATTTGATTGCTAGGACTATGCCCCCAGACAAATACCCCTATTCAGCCTACTCGTGGAAACTGCATTCCGAGTTGATTGCAGAGAAGGGCTCATGACGGAATTTTGTGAGCCCAGGCCCATGGTTGGAAGCGTCCCATCCATGGGGTACAGGTTTGTATGATCTTGAGTTTCATGTACTCCTCGTCCCGATAGCCATAGGCACGACGGATCA
>JAAYCL010000031.1 GCA_012729785.1 Chlamydiota bacterium
GTTACGTGCGATGCCCCGCCTCTTCATGGAAGCACCTCACTCGATGCAATGCCGCAGTCTCGCTTCGCGGGGCACACGTTAGTGTGCCCTGCGATAGTATCGGGGTTTGCCTGCCCGCCATGCCCATCCGGCAAGGCGTATGGCAGGCGGGGGATTTATCTTACCTTCAGCTCCTCTTTGTCCACGGTGCCGAAGTAGACGAGGTTGTCGGCGGAGGTGGTCTTCGTCATATCCACCGCGCCGCCTTCCAGTATGTAGGTCCCCGTCGCGATGCCCGAGAAGCTCGCCGAGAGCGCCAGGTAGTCCCGGATGGGCTCGGCCGTCAGTATGGTCCCCGCCTCGAAGCCGAGGTACGGCACCGGCGAGGCCGTGAACCCGACGCCGGACTGGTAGTAGAGCGTCGAGCCGTCCGCCATCAGGATGCGGACGAACGGGTAGCACGGCACGGTCAGCGGCCACACGTCCGCCGTGACGGAGATCGAGTCGGCCGTCCCGTACTCCGCCTTGTCAGCCGTCAGGTCGATCGGCGGCGTCGCGGTCGGCTCCGGCGGCACGGGCGTGGCCGTGCGCGTCGGCGTGCTCGTCGGGGTGGGCGTGATGGTGGGCGTCGGTTCCTCCCTCAGGCAGTAGACCCTGTTGTCGTTGGAGCCGATGTAGATCATTCCGTCGCTCCCGATGGCGGGGGAGGAGTCGATGTCGTAGCCCGTGGCGAAGGTCCAGAGGAGCGTCCCGGATGAAAGGAACGAGTACACCTTGCCGTCCCAAGCCGCCGTGCACACCGTATCGTCGCTTCCCAGCGCGGCGGAGGAGCTTATCCCCTCGCCGATGTCGTAGCTCCACGAGAGCGCGCCGGACGGCGCGAGGGCGTAAAACCTGTTGTCATATGAACCGACGTAGATCATTCCGTCGCCGCCTATGGCCGGGGACGCATACACCTGCGCCTGCGCCCGGTACGACCACAGGAAGACCCCCGAGGGATCGAAGGCGCGGAGATGGCCGAAGGTATCTCCGTCGCCGTTGTCACCCACGTAGACATTCCCGTCCGTCCCGATCGCGGGCGAGGAGAAGTGCGCCGAGTTGGTCGCATAGTGAGACCAGGAGAGGCCGCCTGACGCGGTGAATGCGTACAGGCGCGAGTTGTGGTTGCCGATGAACACCCTCCCGTCCGTCCCGATGGCGGGGGAGCAGTAGAACCAATACCCCGTGAGGTAGCTCCAGGCGAGTGCGCCGTTCGATTCGACGGCGTATGCCCTGTAGTCCTGCGAACCGAAGAAGACCTTGCCGTCCGTTCCGATCGCGGGCGAGGATTCGACGTCGTCGCCGGTGCGATAGCTCCAGGCGAGGGAGCCGGAGGAGTCGACGGCGTAGAGGCGGTTGTCGTCGGAGCCGACGTGGACCCGTCCATCGTGACCTATCGCGGGCGAGGATGTGACGTCGTAACCCGTAAGGTAGCTCCAGCGGAGCGTCCCCGCGGAGTCGAACGCGTAGAGATGACTGTCGACCGCCGCATCATCGGCGTCGCCGGAACCGACGTAGATGGATCCGTCCGTCCCTATCGCGGGCGAGGAGAAGATCCAGCTTGCGGTCTGATAGCTCCATAGAAGCGCCACGGAGGAAGGGAACGCGTACGCGCTCCTCCCGGTATGGAGGAGGTTCCCCCTGAACATCGGCCACGCGGAGTTTGCGAGCTCAGCGGGGAGGGGGGACGACACGGCGAGCGGGACGAGCGCGATGAACGGCACAAAGCGTTTCATGCGAATGGCTCCTTTCCAGGCGTGGGCGATTCGCGGACCCGCGTCCATCCTCGGCGCCGACGGCGCCGTCCAGCCCCGTCGTCCCCCATCGGCGGGGGAGGGAACGCGGGTGAGCGACCGCCTGCGCCTCCTCCGGAGCAGAGCCTTAAGGCTCCGCACATTTTTCCCTCCTGCGGCGCAAAGCCGCGGGGAGGGCTGTTCACTCCCGCGCGACGGGACGGGCGGTTGCGGACTTCCTCGCCTCACCCGTCTGTTTACACGGGACAAAGGCCGGAATCCGAAGCCTCCGCTCCAATGCACACCGTGGGGGGACTCTCATCGAACCTTCAGCGCCTCCCTGTCCACGGTGCCGAAGTAGACGAGGTTGGAGGCGGAGGTGGTCTGTGTCATATCCACCGCGCCGCCTTCCAGTATGTAGGTCCCCGTCGCGATGCCCGAGAAGCTCGCCGAGAGCGCCAGGTAGTCCCGGATGGGCTCGGCCGTCAGTATGGTCCCCGCCTCGAAGCCCAGGTACGGAACGGGTGAGGCCGTGAACCCGACGCCGGACTGGTAGTAGAGCGTCGAGCCGTCGGCCATGACGATCCGCACGAACGGGTAGCACGGCACGGAGAGCGGCCACACGTCCGCCGTGACGGAGATGGCGCCCGTCGTCCCGTACTCCGTCTTGTCCGCCGTCAGGTCGATCGGCGGCGTCGCGGTCGGCTCCGGCGGCACGGGCGTGGCCGTGCGCGTCGGTGTGCTCGTCGGCGTGGGCGTCGGGCCGAGGCAGTAGACCCTGTTGTCGTTCGACCCGAAGTAAATCCTTCCGTCCGATCCCAGTGAGGGGGACGCATACACGTGTCCCGCCGTCTCGTAGCTCCAGGCGAGCTTGCCATTCGACTTGATGGCGTAGAGCCGGTTGTCCTGCGAGCCGACGTAAACCCTGCCCCCGCTTCCCAAGGCAGGCGAGGATATATCTATGGCCGCGCCGGTTCGATAACTCCAGTCGAGCGTCCCCTTGGGGTTGAGCGAGTAGAGGCGGTGGTCATTCGAGCCGAAGTAGCACCCCGCCCCGCTCAAGATGGCTGGCGAGGACCAGATGGCTCCTTCGGTCCGATAACTCCAGGTGAGCTTGCCGGTGGACCTGAGCGCGTAGAGGCAATTGTTCTCCGATCCGATGTAAACCCTGCCGTTGGTCGCGATCGCGGGCGAGGAATACACAGCACTGCCTGTCGCATAGGACCAGGAGGTGAGCCCGTCGGCAGGATCGCACGCGGTGATGATGCCTGCGTCCGTCCCCAGGCAGATCGGGCCATCGGGTATAATAGCGGGGGAACTGTACAGGTCGTGTGTCTTGCCTCTGCCCCACATCCTTTCTCCCGCGGGCGTGAACGCCCGGAGCCAATTGTCCTTTGAGCCAACGTAGATGGTCCCGTCGCTGCCGATCACCGGGGAGGATGCAATAATGTCATCGGCGAGGAAACTCCAGGAGAGCATGCCGTCGGACTTGAAGGCGTAGAAACGGTGGTCGCCGGATCCCGTGTAGACGGTCCCGTCGCTCCCGACCGCAAGGGAGGATTCGATCTCCCCCCCCGTCACGTAGCTCCAGGAAAGCGCACCCGCCGGGGTGAATGCGTAGAAACAGTTGTCCATGGAGCCCACGTAGACCTCCCCCCCGCTCCCGAACGCGACGGAGGACCATACGCTATCAGCGGTCGTGTAACTCCAGGAGAGAGTCGGGACGTTGGGGCCGCCGAACGTGCTCAAGCCCGTGTGCCGCGCGTCGTGCCGGAACATCGGCCACGCAGACGAGGCGGGCTGGGCGGAAACCGGGAATGCGAGGGAGAGAATGAGGAGGAGGGGAAGGAGCACTGCGATGACGGTTTTCACCACGGCACCTCCTGTCTAAGACGGCCATGCGCCTCGACCGCCATTGTGCGATCGCCGCTACACCCGTTCACCATACATACCTCACTCGATGTAATGCCGCAGTCTCGCTTCGCAGGGCACAGGTAAGTGCGCCCTGCGATAGTATCGGGGTTTGCCTGCCCGCCATGCCCATTCGGCAAGGCCTATGGCAGGCGGGGGATTTATCTTACGGTCAGCTCCTCCCTGTCCACCGTGCCCCAGTAGACGAGGTTCGAACGCGAGGGGCACGGGTCTCACGGTGCGATCACCCGGCGGCACACGTAATCATTCGCGAAGGCACCATGGAAATGCTATACCCGAAATACCCGCCGGTCAATCACCCGCGGGGGGGGATTTTTGAGGGGGTGCCGGGGGAAGCCGGGAGGCGTGACAGGCGGCGGACGGAGCGTACATCGCGCGAACTGTAACGCTTTTCCGGTCGGCGTAGCCGGGGACGGCGCTCTCGACGCCCGTCGGGCGAACGTCCGCGGAAACAGTTGCAGACGGCGTCTCGGCTACTCCGCACGAGACTCGCCGAGGGAATAGACCCGTATCGCCGCCTCGCCTTCGACCGGGCAGATGTGCTCGCAGCGGCCGCAGCCGATGCACTTGAACGTGTCCACGGCGGGACGGCCCACCGCGCCCCCGGCCGCATTCAGGCCGAGGCCCGGGCCGACGTCCTCGGTGATGGCTTTCGGGGAGACGGGGCAGACCTCCTCGCAGGCGAGGCACGGCATCCCCTGCGACCACGGGATGCATCTCGTCCGATCCACCACCGCGGTGCCCAGTTTCACCGGCCGCACCTGTCCGGACCCTTTCTTCTCCTCGGGCGTCAGCCGCCTCAGCGCGCCCGAGGGGCAGACCTGTCCGCAGAGCGTGCACGAGTAGACGCAGTAGCCGATGCGCGGGATGACGCGGGGCGTCCAGATCCCCTCGACTCCCGCCTCGAGGATCGTCGAGTGGATCGCGTTCTTTGGGCAGATGCGCGTGCATGCGCCGCACCGCAGGCAGGCGGCGAGGAATCGCGGCTCGGGCAGCGCCCCCGGCGGGCGGATGAGGCGGGCGCGGTTCGTGCGCCCGCGGGAGAGGCGGAGGAGGGGGATCGAGAGGAGGCCGCCCCCGATGCCCGCGATGAGCGCCCGGCGCGCGAGGTCGGGCCCGCGCGCGTCCGCGTCCTCGCGGAAGCCGAAGCCGAGCGCGTCCTCCGGGCAGGCGGCCTCGCAGTTGAGGCAGAGGAGGCACTCGGGCCCCCGCCACGCCGCCGCTCCTTCCGGCGACGCCCCCCCCTGGCAGAGGAGCGCGCACCGGCCGCACGTGGTGCAGCGCGGGTGTCTTTTGAAGAGGCGCACGGGCGAGCATTTCGAGAGGAGGCCGAGGAGGGCGCCGAGCGGGCAGAGAAACCGGCACCAGGCCCTCGGCCATACGAGGTTCGCGGCGAGGACGGCGGCGAGGAGCAGGCCGGTGAACAAGGCGGTCCGGTGGAAGACGATCTCGCCGACCAGTTCCCGGCGCTCGAGGAATGCGAACGCGGCCTCCGCCGAATCCGCGAGGTGCGGGAGGCCGGAGTCCGCGGTGGCGGAGAGGAGGCGCGCGGCGAGGAGGTGGACGGCCGGGAAGACGGAGAAGACGAGCCCCCGGGCGAGGATGCAGAGCGGGTCCAGCGCGGCGGGCTGGAGCGACGCGAACGCCCCCGCAACGAGCAGGGCGGCGAGGAGGCCGTACTTCATCGCCTGCGCGGGAAGGTGCGAGGCGCGGGCGAGGCGGCCTTTGCGCTGCGTCCGGGGGGCGAGACGCCCGCAGGCCTGGTTGAGCGCGCCGAGCGGGCAGACCCAGCCGCAGAAGAACCTCCCCAAAAGGAGCGTCGCCGCGGCGGTGACGAGCGCCCAGAGGAAGGCGGGGCGGATCGCGCGCGTGGAAACGAGGAGGCCGAGGGCCGCGAACGGGTCGAAATCGAGGAACCTCCCCGCGGCGGAAGGCGCCGCGACGTCCGGGGCGCCGAGATCCATCGCGTCGGACGCGTAGCGGGCGCGGAAGACGAGGGCGAGGAAGAGCAGGAGGAACGCGGCCTGCGAGAGCCGCCGCAGGCGGCGGAGGACGACGGTGCGGGAGCGTTTCATCGCAGGGGATTGACGGGTCGCTTCGCCGCGCCTCCGTGGGCGATCCGGGATTGCCGCATCATTGACGGACCCCCGCACGGCGGCGCGGGACTCATACGCGGGCCGTCTTGAGGGCCGCGTACTCCGTGGTGCCGAGGCCGCGCTTCTGCCCGAGGCCGAGGTAGCCGACGTCCGCGGCCTTCAGGCCGAGGAGCGAGGCGGCCCACGCGTCGAGGGCGACCTGGTCGGTCCCCGCGGCGACGATCCCGGGGTGGGTCAGGTCCTCCGCCCGCCCCCCGCTCGGGCCGTTGCGCAGCATCACCCGCGTGGCGTCGAGGACGACGAGCGTCGGTTGCGCGAAGGCGGCGAGGTCGGCGATGGTCTCGTGGATCTTCCGGTGCAGTTTCCCGCGCCGCCCCCCGACGATCCCGTAGAGGTTCTTCATCGCGGCGGTGAGCTTGCTGAGCCCGTGCTGCTTGACGACGGGGACGTTGATGAACTTGTCCGCCTCGAGGAGGGGGACCATCACCGGCCAGGTTCCGACGTCCCCGCCGACGGCGGTGTCGCGGAATGCGCGCGGGCCCTGGACGACCACCTTCGCCCCGGCCTTCTCCGCCGCGGGCCCGATCCCGCTCACCGCGAGGCAGCGCCGCGGCTCCTCGATGATATGGTCGAAGACCACGACCTCGCGCGCCCCCGCCTTCAGCGCCAGCTCCACAAGCGCCGCGACGATCTCCGGGTGCGTGTCGGCGCCGAGCTCGGGGGTGCTGTCCCAGGAGATGTTGGGCTTCAGGGCCACCCGGTCGCCCTTGGCGACGAAGCGCCCCATCCCGCCGATCGCCTCGACGGCGGCCCGCGCCTGCGCCCCCGGCGAGGAGCCCTTGGCGAGGGCGATCGCGGGAAGGGAGGGGGCGGGGGGGACGGAGAAGGAGAGGCGGCCCGGCGCCGCCTCCGACGCCGCCCGGAGCCATTTCGAGGAGGGGAGGAGCGCGAACCCCGCCGCGAGGCGGGCGCTCCACGAGAGGAACTGGCGCCTGTTCATCGTTTCACCCGCGGGCGGATGCGCGCGAAAGGCCCGGCGCGGCCGGCGCCTCGCCTCTCGCGCGGGGATCAGTCTCGCGCCTTCTCCGCGGCCGCCCTCTCCGCGGGGCCGGGCGCGGGATCCTTCGCGTGCTCGCGCTCGAGTTCCGCGCAGATCCGCTCCTTGAGCTCCATGCACTCCGCGCTCGTCTTGGCGAGGGAGGGATCGTTCCACATCGCCTCGAACTCGGCCAGGAAGTCCGTGACCAGCTTCCGGTCGGCCTCGCCGCGGACGATCAGCAGATTCTCGAGGTTCTTCGTCTCCGCGTAGTTGGACCAGTTGTAGGAGCCGGTGACGAGCGTCTCCCCGTTGATGATGGCGGCCTTGTGGTGGAGGAGGCTCGACTTGGGGTGGAAATGGTCGTAGTCGGCCTTGCCGCGCGCCGGCTCCCACGAGAACGAGGGGAACCATTTGTACTTCAACTCGATGTTCGGGAGCGGCTTCTGCCGGTACTCGCTCATGACCTGCTTGAACTCGCTCTCGACCGACGCGTTCCGCTCCTCCGGGTCCTTGATGAACGCCCTCCGGCGCTCGGCGACCGCGCGGTAGGCCTCGACCTTCCCCGAGGCGATCGCCTCGATGTCGGGCACCACGGATGTCGGTTCGCGGAAGAGCTGGCTCAGATTGGCGATGATGCGGATGCGGACGGAGGGGTAGTCCCGCGCGATGCGGAGCAAACTGTCGGCGAGGGTGGGCGAGGTGAAGGAGAAGGTCATTATGTCGATCGCCGCCGGCGCCCCTTTCTGCGCGCGCACGACCGCCTCGGAGAACGTCTCCTTGACGTACCTCTCGAGGCGCTCCACGCTGTTGAAACGCGACTCGATGCCCCCCGCCGCGCGGGCGGCGGGGGCCGGGGGCGCGGCCGCGGCCCGCTCCGGGGGCGCGTCGGCCCCGTCGTGCGGGTTGTGGACCCACTTCCCCATCGCCCAGAGGCGCTCGAACTCCGCCTGGTACTCCGCCGCGGCGCGGGGGTTGTTGAGGAAGAAGAAGCGGTCCTCGGCGTACTTGACGTTGGAGCCGATCTCGATATTGGCGCTGCCGGTGAAGACGTGCGCGCCGTCGACGACGCCGAACTTCTCGTGCATCGTCTTGAACGGGAGGCCGGTCGCCTTCTCGGCGAGGACCGGATCGATGACCTTGGCCTCGATCGGCAACCGGTCGGCCCTGATCTTCTCGATCACTTCGTTGATGACGGGGACGCCGTCCTTGTCCTTGATCGACTCGTCGAGGAAGAGGCGGACCTTCACCCCGCGTTCGATCGCCCTGACGATCGCGGCGTGCTCGCCGGT
This sequence comes from Chlamydiota bacterium, assembly GCA_012729785.1. Classification (NCBI taxonomy): domain Bacteria; kingdom Pseudomonadati; phylum Chlamydiota; species Chlamydiota bacterium. The sequence goes on from JAAYCL010000031.1 coordinate 8,108, forward strand.
GTAGACCCCGTACAGGTAGCAGGCGATGTCGATCTTCTCCCCGGCGCGGTTGATCAGGTCCATCAGCGGGAAGCTCAGATCGCCGGGGCGCGTCGAGAAATTCTTTCCGTCGCGGTCGAGTATGCGCACCTTCTTATTGTAGTTGACCGGCGAGTAGCCGCAGAACGGCGACATGAAGACGAAGTTGCCGGTCTCGGGCGGCGGCGGGGGAGGGACCTTCACGACCTCCGCGGCCGGCGGCGTCGCGAGGCCGGCGGCGGATGACAGGAGCAGAACGGCGAACGTCAGGACGGGTATGCGCATGGTGCAGGCCTCGGGTGGATAACGTAAAAAGAATACCCTCCGCGTCACGCAGGGTCAAGGCCCAAACGGCGCGTGCGCCCCTCACCTTCCCCGCCGCGCGGCGGCCTTCTCGTGCTCCGTGGCGAGGATGATGCGGCTGATCCCCGCCTGGAGGGCGGTGTCGATGACCTGGACGATCGCGTCGTAGCGGACGTCCCGGTCTCCGTTGATGACGATGGAGGAGTCGCCCGCCGAGGCGGAGACCTCGGCGAGGCGCGCGCCGAGCGCGGCGCCGTCGTCGGGGAACCGGTAGCGCCGCTCCTCGAACGCCACCTCCCCCGCGGCGTTGACGGTGACGGTCACCGTGCGCGGGGGTTTCTGCGCGGTGACGGTCTTGGGGAGGCGGACCTGGATGCTCGACTGGTAGATGACCGGCGCGGCGACCATGAAGATGAGCAGGACCCCGAGGGCCACGTCCGTGAGCGGCGTGATGTTGATATCCGCGATCAGCTTCGCCCCCCGCGCGCGCCGCCTCATCGTTCCTCCGCCTCCATCGCCTCCCGGACCTCGGAGGCGCAGAGCTCCATGTCGGAGACGAACAGGTCGATCCTCCGGACGAAGTAGTTGTACGCCACCACCGCCGGCACCGCCACCACCAGCCCCGCCGCGGTGGTCAGCAGCGCCTGGGCGACCCCGGCGGTCACCGCGTTCATCGCCTCGCCGGAGCCCTGGGAGACGTCCCCGAACGCCTGTATGATGCCGAGCACCGTCCCGAGGAGCCCGAGGTACACCGCCACGCTCCCGATGGTGCCGACGATGCTGATGCGGCGTTCGAGCAGCATCGTCTGGAGCTCGATCTCGCGCTCCATCGCGACGGCGGCGCCCGCGCCGGGGCGCGAGAGCCCGGCGGCGGCCACCCGCGCGAACGGGGCGGAGACCTTGGCGCAGACGGCGAGGGCCTCGTCGCGGCCACCCTTCCGCAGCGCCTTGACGAGGGCGGCGACGAACGTCCTCCGCGTGACCGGGGAGTTGATCCAGTAGCAGATGGAGCGCTCCACGATCACCGCCAACGACAGGACGGAACAGCCGAGCAGCAGGTACATCGTCGGCCCGCCCGCCCGCACCAGCCCGAGTAGTCCGTGTCCCTGAAACATACGCCGCGCCTCCCTTTCTCGGTCAGAAGTCGATGACGGTGATCTCCGGCCTGCAGAAGATCCGGACCGGCGCGTAGAAGGTCCCGATGCCCGGGTTGACGTAGAGGGGGCCCGCCGGGGTCCGGAAGAGGCCCTTGTCGTAGCGCCCCGTGCCCCACGGGAGAAACGGGGCCCCCCAGAACGGGATGCGGAGCTGTCCGCCGTGCGTGTGCCCGGCGAGGATGAGGGAGAAGCGGTGCCCCTTCGCCAGGTCGGCGAAGGCCGGGTAGTGCGTGAGGAGGAGCCGCTTTTCGCGCCCGGCGGCGGGGATGAAGCCGGCGTCGTGCCCCGCCGCGCCGACGATCGAGAGCGCCCCGTCCAACCCCTTCACCTCCCGGTCCACGAGCCACGCCCCGCCCGTGGACTCGAACGCCTCCGCGACCGGGGCGAACGACGCGGCGCACCAGTAGTCGTGGTTCCCGGGGACGCCGTAGAGGGGGACGCGGACGCCCCGCAGGATCTCGAGCGCCTCCGCGAGGTACCGCTCCTCCTCGACGATGTCCCCCGTGAAGCAGGCGAGGTCGGGCGCGCACGCGTTGAGCATCCGCACGACGCCCTCGAGCAGCGCCCGGTCGCCGCGGTAGTGCAGATCGGTGAAGTGGGCGAGGCGGCACGTCGGTTTCTTCCCCGGGATCCTGAGGCGCCGCACGGCGACCCACTCGGGTTCGATGAAAAGCGCGTCCACGATGCAGACGGACGGCAGCGCCAGAAGGGCGAGGCGGAATGCCCGTTTCGCGCCGATGCCGCCGAGCATGACGGTGCCCCTCTCTCAGACCCGTATGGGGACCACGAAGAACGGGATCCCGAGGTGGTGGAAGTTCTTCTGCACGGAGAAGATGACGTGGTTGTGGAGCCACCGCGACACGAACGAGTCCTGCGGGAAGACGAGCCGGCCGCCGAAGAAGACGGACTGCGGGTACCGCGCATGGATCATCGTCGCGGCGCGCGTGACCTCGTCCACGACGTCGGTGCCGAGGCACGGGAAGCCGTCGGCCCAGTAGCCGCGGGCCTTGACATAGGCGACGTAGCGATCGAGGTCCTCGCGCACCTTCGCCTGAAGGCGCTGGATGTCCTCCGGCCCCTTGAAGATCCCCGTGTCCACCATCCCGACCTGCACGAAGATGAAGTTCCTGAACGAGTCGCCGAACAGCCGGAACACGTTGAACAGGGTGTGGAGGCCCATCCCGCTGAATCCGTTGACGAGGAGCACCGCCGTCCTCGCCTGCGGGTCCGTCGGGCGGCTGACGGGGGCCCGCCCCGGGACGACCTCGACGCTCTCGCACTCCGCCGCCGCGACGAGGGAGTCGAGGCTGCGGAGCAGGCGCGCCGTGCTCCGGTAGTGCCGCTTGATGAAACAGACCGCGATGACCAGCGTCCCGGTGACGAGGATCGTGATCCAGCCGCCCTCGTTGAACTTGACCACGGTGACCGAGACGAGGATGGCGAGGCAGAGCAGGAGCCCGGTGCCGTTGACGAGGAGCTTGCGCATCCGGCCCCGCTCGCTTCGCGCACGCCACCAGTGCCTCACCATGCCGAGCTGCGAGAGGACGAAGGTGATGAAGACGTTGATGCTGTACAGGACGACGAGGAACCGCACGGAGCCGCGGGTGAGCAGCATCAGGAGGAGCCCCGCGCCCCCCATCAGCAAGATGCCGTTCTGCGTCACGAACCGGTCGCTGAGCATCGCGAAGCGCATCGGCACCCAGCGGTCGAGCGCCATACTGGCGAGGACGCGCGGCCCGTCGAGGAAGCCGGTCTGGGCCGCCACGAAGAGGATGGCCGCCTCGGCGACGAGCGTCAGGAGGACGAAGGCGTAGCCCGCCCGCCCCCAGCCGGCGGTGATCTGCTCGAAGAGGATCGCGTTCAGCGTCTTGCCCGGCTGCTCGCCGACCCCGCAGAGCAGGTAGGCGGTCATCAAACCGAGGACCATGAAGGCGAGCGAGACGGCCATGTAGCGCATCGTGCGCTTCCCGGTCTGGACCTTCGGCTCGCGCAGGATGGGGAGGCCGTTCGAGACGGCCTCGATGCCGGTGTAGGTCCCCGCGCCCATGCTGTAGGCGCGGAGCATCAGGAGGAGCATCCCCGCGAGGCCGAACTCGCCGATGGCGCCGCCGACCTCCGCCCCGGTCCGCTGTGCGAACGCGGGAAGCGCGGCGACGTTCGCCGCGACGGCCCAGAGGATGGCGAGGGCGTGCGTGGCGATGAAGACGAGGAAGACGGGGACGAGGGGCAGGATCGCCTCCTTCGCTCCGCGCAGGTTGAGGAGCGTCAGGACGACGACGCCGGCTGTGGCGAAGAGGATCCGCGCGGGGTACCAGGAGGGGGGGAGGAAGCTGAAGACGGCGTCGGCGCCGCACGCGACGGAGAGGGTGATGGTGAGGACGTAGTCCACGAGGAGCGCGCATCCGGCGACCATCCCGGCCGCCGGCGAAAGGAGCCGGCTCGCGACGAAGTAGCCGCCGCCCCCCGTCGGGAAGAGCTCGATGATCTGGGAGTAGGAGGCGCTGATGACGAGGACGGTCGCGGCGGAGGCGAGGGCGACGAAGACGGCGAGGTACGGGCGGCCGCCGAGCGCGAGGAACGCCTCCTGCGGCCCGTAGCAGGAGGAGGAGAGGCCGTCGGCCCCGAGACCCACCCAGGCGAAGAAGGCGACGAGGGAGACCCGGTGGAAGATGGCCCGGTCGCGGGGGCTGTAGGCCGCGCCCACGAGGATGCGCCTGAACCGCTTGAGCAGGGATTGGCCGGGTTCCAAATGCGCGGTGCCTTTCGGGGTGCGAATGTAGGGACATTCTAGCAGTCGCGGGCGAGGGGTGTCAAGAAGGGGGGCGCGGACGGGGGGCGACGGCGTTCCCGCATAAAGGCAGGGGCGGGGATGACGGCGCTTCTCCTTCATGCCCGCGGACGCGGGAATCCGGGCCCATGCGCCGTGAAGCCGGACCCCTGCGTTCGCCTCGATGACGAGACGGAACGGAGGGTCCCCTCGAAATCGCAGGGTCCCCATGGGACAGGGAGGGTTCCGCCGCCGGCCCCGTGCGCCCGCGCCCGTTTTAAAGGGCTTGCCTCGCGAGGGGCGTGCCGCTATCATCTTCACGTCGACTCGCTTCCGGACGAAAGGAGAGGGGGAATGGAGAAACTGATCAGTCTGACGGGGATGTTAGTCATCCTCGGCATCGCCTACCTGATGTCGAACAACCGCAGCAAGATCAGCCTCCGGGTGGTCGTCTGGGGGACGCTGCTCCAGCTCTTCTTCGCCGTCCTCGTCCTCCCGAACAGCCCGTTCAACACGGGCGTGAAGGCCGCGCTCGGCTGGCAGATGGGCCCCGGCGAGTGGTTCTTCAGCGTGATGAACGACGCCATCGTCAAGCTGCTGAGCTTCACCATCGACGGCGCGCGGTTCGTCTTCGGGAACCTCGTGAACAACAACGTCCCGCTCGGCATGGGCGAGCCCGGCAACGCCCCCCCGGGGCCGCTCCCCGGCGCCGTCGCCAGCATCGGCGCCTACTTCGCCTTCTCGGTCCTCCCGACGATCATCTTCTTCTCCGCGCTGATGACGGTCCTCTACCACCTCGGCGTGATGCAGAAGGTCGTGGCCTTCGTCGCGTGGATAATGAAGCGCTGTTTGCGGACGAGCGGCGCCGAGACCCTCTCGGCCTCCGCCAACATCTTCCTCGGCCAGACGGAGGCGCCGCTCGTGGTCAAGCCGTTCGTCGAGGAGATGACGCACTCCGAGCTGATGTGCATCATGGTCGGCGGCTTCGCGACCGTGGCGGGCGGCGTGATGGCGGCCTACGTCGGGATGCTCAAGGACTACTTCCCGGACATCGCCGGGCACCTGATGAGCGCGAGCATCATGTCGGCGCCCGCGGCGATGGTGATGGCCAAGATCATCTACCCGGAGACCAAGGAGCCCAAGACCAAGGGGGGCGCGAAGCTCTCCGTCCCCGAGACGAACGCCAATATCATCGACGCCGCGGCGAACGGCGCGGCGACCGGCCTCCAGCTCGCGCTCAACGTCGGCGCGATGCTCATCGCCTTCATCGCCCTCATCAGTCTGGCCAACTTCGGCGTCGAGAAGGTCGGCTCCCTCGTCAACCTCGTCCTGGGGACCTCGCTGAAGATCGACCTCCAGACGATCTTCGGCATCGTCAACGCCCCGCTCTGCTGGATCATGGGGGTCCCCTGGGTGGACTGCGTGACCATCGGGACGCTGCTCGGGGAGCGGCTCGCGATCAACGAGTTCGTGGCGTACCTCCACCTCGCCGACCTCGCGGCGAAGGGGATCCACCTCCAGTACCGGAGCTACGTCATCGTGACGTACGCCCTCTGCGGCTTCGCGAACTTCAGTTCCATCGCCATCCAGATCGGCGGCATCGGCGCGCTTGCGCCCGCGCGCAGGCACGACCTCGCGCGGCTCGGGCTGAAGGCGATGTTCGGCGGGCTGCTGGCGTCCTATATGACCGGCACCGTGGCGGGCCTCTTCGTCTGACAAAGGCGGCCCGGACAGATCGCGCGGCTCAGTTCGGCGCGACCCCGGCGGCGAGGAGCCGCCGCGCGACGTCGGCGAGCATCCCGGGCTGCCCCCGCGCCATCTTCCCCATATCGATCGCCTCGGAGTGGCTCACCCGGTTCGTCGCGTACTGGCAGAGGAAGAGGCCGTTCCACAAAACGAGCGCGGCGGTGAGCGCCGCGGCGAGCCAGCCGAGGCGCCGGACGCAGAGCCAGTCGAACGCGGCCGCGAGGCCGAGCGCGAAGAGCGGCAGGCAGTTGTCGAAGCGCCGCGCCCCGAACCCCGTCCCCGCCCACCAGTCGTCCACGACCGAGTTCAGGTAGAGCTGGAGCAGGAAGGCGGCGAGCAGGGACCAGCCGAGGAGCCGCTCCCCGCGGACGAACAGCGGGAACCCCAGCGCGCCGAGGGCGAGGGCCGGCGTCCACGAGAAGAGGCCGTGCCGGGAGGAGAAGAGGACGCTCAGGATCGCGGGCCTCCCCCAGTGCAAAAACCCCCCGCCCTGCGGGATGGTGATCCAGGAACCGCACGAGACCTTCCACGCGTACGCCTGCGGAAAAAAGGCCAGCGCGGCGAAGAGGAGCGTCAGGGCGGCGCTCGCCGTTCCGCGCCCCTTGCCGCCGTCCCGCGCCCCGGAGGCGGCGCCCGCGAGCGGGACGAGGAGGAAGATGAGGTTCTGCGTCCTGACGAGGCCCGCCAGCCCCGCGGCGAGGCCGAGGGCGCACCAGCCGATCAGGCCGCCGCGCTCCCGGACCCGGAGCCAGAGGAGCAGGAAGAGGCAGACGGAGAAGAAGGAGAGGGCGTGCGACATCGTCGGGTAGAGGAACAGGTACGCCGGCAGGAACGAGGCGAGCCAGACGGCCAAAACGGCCAGGAGCGAGGGGAGGGGGGGGAAGAAGCGGGCGCAGATCGAGAAGAGGAGCAGCGCCCCCAAAAAGCAGTAGACGTGCGTGCCGAGGGCGACGGCAAGGGCGTACGGGTGCGAGTAGCCGTCGGCCTCGATCCCCGGCACGGCCGCCTGCAGCCCCCGCGCGGTAACGTGTCCGAGGGCGAAGAACGGCGTCCAGAGGAGGGCGGAGCCGACGGGGGTGTGGTTCCACGCGTAGCCGGTGGGGGTTTTCAGGATCTCGACCGACTCGCGGCTCCCGGGGTAGTTGAAGCAGCGCTCGAGCTCGTTCGCGGTGTCGAGGTCGCGGTCGAACCAGGCGGAGCGGAGCCACGCGTAGAGGCGCGCGCCGTCGCCGTGGACGATGGTGTCGCGGTGGACCATCCGCGCGGCCCTGCCGGAGGCGACGAGGCGGGCGGTGCCGACGTTGAAGGCGGCGAGCATCGCCGCGAAGACGGCGGCCAGCGCCAGCGCGGCCCTGCCGTTGGGCATCGAACGCCGCCTCTCCGTCCTCACCCGCCGACCCCCCGCAGGAACGCGGCGCACTCCTCGGGCGCTGCGGTGTTGATGAACATCCCCGTTCCGATCTCGAAGCCCGCCGCCTGCGTGACCCGCGGGATCACCTTGGCGTACCAGTGGAGGAACGGCGCCTCGCGGCACTCCCGGGGCGAGGAACGGATGACGTAGTTGTAGTCGGGATTGTCGAGCCCCGCCCACAGGCGCCGGATCACGAGGCGGAGCAGGTCCGCGAAGTCGCGGGCCCCGGCGTCGTCGATGCCGCCGAACGAGGGTTGGTGCTCCCGCGGGAGTATCCAGGTCTCGAACGGCGTCGCGGCGGCGAACGGCACGAACGCGGAAAAGGATTCGTTCTCCGCGACGATCCGCTCGCCCGACCCGCGCTCCTCCTCCAGCATCCGGCAGAAGACGCAGGCGCGGCGCGCGCGCCAGTAGCCGAGCGGTTCCTCGATGCGGTGGACGAGGTGCGTCGGGACGATCGGGACGCCCGCGATCTGGGCGTGCGGGTGCGCGAGCGAGGTGCCGGCGCGCGGGCCGTGGTTCTTGAACGGGATGATGAGCTCCACCCGCGGATCCCGCTCCATCGCCCGATGGCGCTCGCGGTAGAGGAGCACGACCTCGCGCATCTGCGCGGGCTCGAACAGCGGCTCGGGCAGGTTGTGCAGGGGGGTCTGGATCACGACCTCGTGGTACCCGGCGGCCCCCATCGCGCGCGTGTACTCTCCGCCGCGCGCTGCGAGGTTCTCCGAGGCGGAGAAGGCGCCGTAGGCGTTTTGAACCACGCGGACCCTCCACGCCGCGCCCTCTCCCGCCTGCGCCAGCGTCGGGGGCGTCATCGCCTCGTTCCCCGGGCAGAACGGGCAGGTCGACAGGCGCGCGGGCGGCGCGGGTCCCCCGGGGCCTTTCCCCCGCGAGAACTCCTCCGGCCTCTTCGCGCGCTCCGCGGCGAGCACGACCCACTCGCCAGTGGCGAGGTTGCGCCGCAATTCAGGCATGGGGCACCGAAGCATCGTCCAAGCGGTTCAATCCGTTCAAACCGCGAGATGGTCCCTGCGGGACGGCGATGCACACGTCCGCCGCTTGAACGGCGTGCACTGTTGGAACCGATGCGTCATGGGTATCATTCCAGGTCGAACGGGCTCGGCGGCCTGCCGACGTCGCCGGACTCCTCGACCTCCTTCTTCTTCTCCTTGAAGGCGCGCTCGAGGCGCTCGAACTTGTGCCGCTCCTTCTCCTGCGCCTCGCGGAACATCCGCTCGCGCTCCGCCTCTCCCTCCTTGAACGCCTTCAGCCCCTCCGAGAGGGCGTCGCCGCCCTCCGGCATCTCCTTCGCCTCGAAGCGCCGGACGACCTTTCCGTTCTCCGTGTCTACCTCGAGCATCCCTTTGCAGAACGGGCAGTTGACGTACACCGTGCGCGCGCGGGCCATACCCTCGCCCTCCTGTCCCCGGGTCCTTCACACAAGGATAGCATAACGGTGGCGCGGCGGGTCGCCGGGGCGCGGGAGCCGCCTCTCACTCCTCGGGCACGGGGACGAAGGTCATCACCACCTCCAGCGACTCTCCGGTGAAGTCGTCGGGCAGGGGCGGGAGCGGGGAGGAGTCCTTGATCGCCTGCAGCGCCGAGGCGTCCAGCACCCCGATCCCCGACCGCTTCTCCACCCGCGCGTTCGACACGGCGCCGTCCCGCGCGATCGCGAATCGTATCACCGTCGTGACGTTCTCCTTGTCGGCGGGGGTCTTGCTCGGGGGCTGCCACGCCTGGTAGATGAGCGAGGCGACGGCGTCGTTGTAGGAGACGTTGAGGAAGTCGCCCGTGTTGAGGAGCCCGGCGATCCCCTGCTCGGCGACCTTGCCCCGGGAGGCCTGCGCCAAAAGCTCCTGCGCCTTGTCGGGCTCGACCCACCGGCTCTTCGACTCCTCCTCGATCTTCTTCAGCTGCTCCTTGATCTTCTCGGCGACCGTCTTCTTCGAGAACGCCGGTTTCTTCGCCGGTTTCTTCTCCGGCTTCTTCGCCGGCTGCTTCTTCTCGGGCTTCTTCTTCGGCGCTTCCTTCTTCCGTGGCTCCTCCTTCTTTACCTTGACCGCCTCCTTCTTCGGCCGGGGCGGGGCGGCTTTCGGGGGGGGCGCGGCGGGGACGCCCGCCGTCTTCTTCATCGTGACGGTTGCGGGGTCGATGAGGGCGAAGGTGTAGATCTTGTGCTCGACCTTCCTGCGCCGCCGCAGGGTGCAGTTCGGGATCGTGACGACGAGGACGAGGCAGAGGAGATGGGCGGAGACCGAGAGGACGAGGTTTTGGATGCTCCTGGAATGCGCGGGATCCCGGCGCATGGCGCACCTCATCTCTCCGGCTTCGCCACGGTGGCCATCCCCATCCGCGCGATCCCCGCGTCGGTGATCCGGTCGATCACCTCCATCACCGAATTGTAGGAGAGGTCCTTGTCGGCGCGCAGGATGAGGGTGGTTTCGGGGGCGCGGGAGGCGATCGCCTTCAGGCGCGTCTCGAGCTCCTCCATCGTCACACGCTCGTTGTCGAGGTAGACGCGCGACGAGCCCTCCACGTTCTTCACGTTCACCGTGAGGCTCTCGGGCTCCGCGATCTTCTTGGCGCTCGTCTCGGGGAGGTTGACGTTGATCCCGTATTCGACGATGGGCGAGACGAGCAGGAAGAGGATGAGCATGAAGAAGATGACGTCGATCATCGAGGTGAGGTTGATGTCGGCGAGGGGCGCGAGACGCGTCTGCGAGGAGCGTCTTTTTTTCATCGGGGGGCCTCCCTGCTCAGCGGGCGAGGAGTCGGCGCCGCATCGCGCCGAGCAGCTCCCCGGCGAAGTCGTCCATCACCGCGGCGATCTGCCGTATCTTCGAGAGGAAGATGTTGTACATCGCGACCGAGGGGATGGCGACGAGGAGGCCCACGACGGTCGTGATGAGGGCGCCCGCGATGCCGGGGGCGACGATGAGGAGCGACGGGCTCCCCGTGGCGGCCATCGCGTTGAAGGCGTTCATGATGCCCCAGACCGTCCCGAGGAGGCCGAGGAGCGGCCCCACCACGGCGCAGATGGCGAGGATGATCAACAGCCTCTCCATCGAGGCGGTTTCGGACGAGATGGTCCGCTGGACGGCCTCGTCGATCTCCTCGATCTGGGGCTCCGTGAGGAGGCCCCTCGCCTGGTCGAGTTCCTCCCGGTCGCCCGCGTGGCGCTTCGCCTCCTTGACACCCGCCAGGTACATCTTGAACGTCGGGCAGAACGCGGCCTGTTCCTTGGGGAAGCGCTGGGAGAAGACGTGCTCGCGGTCCCTGCGGTACTGCGCGAGGAACACCTCTGAGTTCCGCTCCACGGCCCGCAGGTAGCGCCACTTTTCGAGGATGACGAACCAGGCGAGGATCGAGAGGGCGAGGATGACGAGCGTGATGATCTGCCCGACGAGGTCCGACGTGACGAAGCTCTGGATGAGGGCGCTGTTCATACGTTTGCGTCTCCGGTCTGGTGGGGGCTGGGCGAACTCCGCCGCCCGGGGAAAACGATGGGGGGCACCGTCTTTCTCTTGCGAATACGGTAGCGAACGGCCACCGCGCTGTCAAGGGGGCCGACGCGGCGCCCGATAAAGCGGCTGCCCGTCGCGGGCCCGGTGTGCTATCATTCGGCATGGCCGCGGCGCCCGTGAAATCGCCGGCGCCTCCGGGCGCCGGCATCGGGGAGGCGCTGGAGGCGCTCTATCGGCGCCACAACGTGCGCCCCGCGATCGCCTCGGACCCGGTGCGGTTCGTGCACGGGCTCGACCTCCCCGACCGGGAGATCGCCGCGCTCGTCGCCTCGTCGCTCGCGTACGGGCGCGTGGAGGGGATCCTGCGCAGCGTGGCGCGCGCCCTGGAACTGATCCCCTCGCCCGCCGCGTTCCTGCGGCAGTCGTCGCGCGCCTCCATCCGCAGGGCGCTGCGGGGGTTCCGGCACCGGTTCACCGGCGCACACGACCTCGCCGCGATGCTTTGCGGCGCCAAGGCCGCCGTCCTGCGGCACGGTTCGCTGGAGCGCTGTTTCGCCGCCCGGCTGAAACCCGGAGACGAGACGGTCGTGTCGGCGCTCGGGGCGTTCGTGGAGGAGATCGCCCCGCGGAAACGGAGCGGGGGGTTCAGTCTCCTGCCCCCGCCCGCCCGCGGAAGCGCCTGCAAGCGGCTCAACCTGTTTCTCCGGTGGATGGTGCGGCGCGACGAGGTGGATCCCGGCGGGTGGATCCTCGTGCCGGCGTCGAAACTCGTCGTCCCGCTCGACACGCATCTGCACCGGATATGCCGGGCGCTGGGGTTCACGGGCCGGAGGGGGGCGGACCTTCGAGCGGCCCTCGAGGCGACGGCGGCCTTCAGGAGGCTTGTCCCGGACGACCCGGTTCGATACGATTTCACACTAGCGCACCTCGGGATGCGCGGGGATGCGGCGCGCGTCGTCGCCGCGATGGTCCGCGGGCGCGGGGAGGGGGACGGATGAGCGAAAGGGTGCGGTTGCCGGAGCTTCGGCGCGGCCTCTCGCGGTGGCCGCGCGGCCGGAAGATCGAGTGGTACTTCAACGACCGCCTCTCCCGCTGGCTCCTCGACAGCGTCGAGGCCGAGATGCAGGCCAAACAGCACCAGACCGCGATGCATCTGATGCTGCTCGGCATCGAAATCCTCAGCGGTTTCCGGGAGGGGCGGCGCCCCGACCTCGGAACCTTCGTCGCGTTCATCGATCGGTACATGAGCCCCGCCTTCCGCGCGCGCGCGCGGAATCCGCTGCTCGGGCGGGGGATCGCCCCCACCGAACTCGACGGGAAGGCGCAGCTCACCGCCGCCGAGCTCCTCTGGGCGTCGCTGCGGGCGGGGTATCGGGACGGCTGCGCGGCGTTCCCCGGCGCGTCGGTCGCCGCGCGGTCGCACTACTACGTGCGGCACTACGCGCGGATCGGCCTGCGCGTGGATATCCGGTCGTTCCGCAGCGATTTCCTCTCCGCCTTCCGGGCTTACTACGCGGACGTCTACAGCGACTACCTCGTGCGGCAGCGTTTCCTCGCGCGTTTCGACCAGCTGTTCGGCGGGGGGAAGACGGCGAGACGGACTACGGAGAAAGGGAAACGGTGAAAGGAATCCGCGCGTGAGAGACAGGATACTGGAGAGCGTCCGGCCGATCGTGGAGGATATGCGGCACCTGGAGATCGATCCGGAGCGGGTGGGGGCCTTCTGCCGCGAGAGGCCGGCGAAGGGGATCGCGCTGCCCGACTGGCGCAAAGGGTTCATCTACCCGTGGGAGGACGAAGGGGCGGCGGAGTTCTTCCTCCTCTTCAACTGCGTCAACTTCGCCTTCTGGGCGAAACCGGGCGCGGAGAAATGGTGGATCGACTACAAGGGGAGGCGCCACGACGGCGCCTACGGGTTGATGGGCGCCTTCACGCGCGCGATCGAGGAGAGGGTGCCGATACTCGAGGGGCGTTTCCTCGCCGAGATGACCGCCGAACGCCTCGGAAACATCCTCAGGGGCGGCGGGGAGCTGGTCCTCTTCCGCGAGCGGGTCGAGATCCTGCGCGAGGTGGGGCGGGTGCTCGTGGCGCGGCACGGCGGGAGGTTCCGAAACCTGCTCGCCGCGGCCGGCGGCAGGGCGGTCGGCCTCGCGGAGCTGCTGGTGCGCGAGTTCCCGTCGTTCAACGACGCCTGCGCGGTGGAGGGCCGGGAGGTCCTCTTCTACAAGCGGGCGCAGCTCGCCGCGGCGATGGTCTACCAGCGCTTCCAGGGGAAGGGCCCCGGCGCGTTCCCCGACGTGGACCGGCTGACGGTCTTCGCCGACTACAAACTGCCCCAGGCGCTCCGCCGGCTCGAGGTGCTCCGGTACCGGCCGGGCCTCGCCGCCAAGGTCGACGGGCAGATCCTTATCCCCCCGTGCAGCCGGGAGGAGGTGGAGATACGCGCCGCCACCATCTGGGCCTGCGACCTGATACAGCGGGGGTACGCGGCCCGCGGGCAGCGGGTGGATTCCGTGGCGCTGGACGCGTTCCTCTGGCTGCTCGGGCACGAGAAGGTGGAGGGGGAGAAGCCGTACCACCTGACGGAGACGATCTACTACTAGGGGCGGGACGGGCGACGCCACACGGCGGCCGGGAGGCGAGGCTCACCGCCGGCGGAGCAGTTTCTCGACGAGCAGTTGCTCGCCCGCCTTGTTCCCTTCGATCGCGTGGCCGAGGAACTGGAGCGCGTAGCCCGCGACGAAGAGCCCCGCGGCGGAGAGCCACCAGCGGCAGAGGAGCGCCGGGATCGCCGCGACGGTGAGCGGTATGCCGGCGAGATGCAGGAGGAGGTTGCGCCGATTCGTGTGCCGCACGGCCCAGCGCGCGTAGATGGACGCCATGGGGGACTCCTTTTTTCCCCATGATAGCACAAGGCGCGGGCGGCGGCCCAGCGGGTTGCGGGCGCCTCCCCGGGGGACGGGCGCATGGGATTTCCCGCAAGGAAGAAACTGTCCGGCGGATGGGCGAGGCGGGGCGGCGAATCCCCCCTCGAGGTCGCGCGGCGCGCGCTCGCCCTGCCGCGCGAGGGGCCTCCCCCCGTCTGCCTGCTCCACGGCGAGGAGGGGTACCTCGTCGAGGAGACGGCGCGCCGGCTCGCCGAGAAGCTCGTCCCCAAGGCGCAGCGCGAGTTCGGCATCGAGATCTTGAGCGGGCCCGGGGTCACCGCCGCCCAGCTCTCCGGCGCGCTCGGCTCGACGCCGCTCTTCGGCGCGGGGCCGCGTGCGGTCTGGGCCCGGGGGTGCGGGCTGCTCCGGGCGCGGGATCGCAGCGAGGCGGTCCTGCGCCTGGTGCCCGACAAAGGGCAGGGGATCACCCTCCTGATCACCGAGGAGGAGGTGGACGCGCGCCTCGCCTTGTACAAGGAGATCGCCCGGCGCGGCGCGGTGTTCAGGTTCGACCGGCTCTCCGACACCGACGACGCCCACCTGCGGAGTCTCCACGCCCTCGTCTCCGAGCGGCTGAAGGCCGGCGGGCACGGGATGGAACGCGACGCGCTCCTCTACCTCGTGCAGCTGGTCGGGACCGATCTCCGCGCCATCTTCGCGGAGATCGAAAAGCTCCAGCTCCACGCCGCGCCGGGAGCGAAGATCGGGAAGGGCGATATCGACCTGTTGGTCTGCCCCTCGCGCGAGTCGACGGCGTTCCAGCTCGCCGACGCGGTGACCGAGGGGGATCCGAAGCGCGCGCGCCTGCTGCTGCAGCAGGTGCTGCGGGGCGGCGTGCACCCTCTGGCGGTGCTGGCGACGCTCACCCAGCGCGTGCGCTTCCTCCTCCAACTGAAGGCGCTGCTGGACGAGGGGGGGGTGCGCGCCGCGTCGACCTACCCGGCGTTCAAGGCCGCGTTCGATCGGCTGCCGGATGCGTACCGCGAGGCGTACAAGGCCGCGGGGAAGAGGTATCGCGCCTACAGCATCTTCGGCCAGCACCCGTACGTCGTATTCAAGATGGCCGGGGCGGCGCGCAGGGGCCCGGCGTCGCGGCTGCGACTGCACCTCGACGCGCTCGTGAAGGCGGATGCCGAGCTCAAGCGGGAGGGGCGGCGGGCGCCGAGGGTGCTCGAGGACCTGGTGGCGGTGCTCTGCGGCGGGGGGGCGGTCAGGACCTGATCGAGGTGACGAGACCGTCGACCATCTCCCGGGCGTCCGCGTTCCGCCGGAGGAGCTCCTCGATCGCGGCGCAGGCGTGCATCACGGTGGTGTGGTCGCGTCCCGCGAAGGCGGCGCCGATGTCGGCGTAGGGGGAGTTGACGAGGCGCCGGCAGAGGTACATGGCGACCTGGCGCGGGAAGACGACCAGCCGGCTCCTGGAGGGCCCGAGCAGCGTGCCCAACCGGACCTGAAAGTGGGCCGCGACCCGCTGCTGGATCCCCCGCGTCGTGACGCACTGCGCGTCCCCGCCGAAGAAATCGTTCCTGAGCAACGCGTCCACCGCCTCGCGTTCCGGGACGCCGTCCCCGAACGATGCCCGCGCGGCGATCCTGTTGAGCGCCCCCTCCATCCGCCTGACGTTGGTCCTGATCTCGCTCGCCAACAGCATCAGCACGCTCCGCGGCAGCAGCATCCCCGCGCGCCGCGCCTTGCGTTCGAGTATCAGGAGACGGGTCGCGAGGGCCGGCTGCTTCAGCTCGATCACCGAACCGGATTCGAACCGGGAGAGGAGACGGCGGTGGAGCCGCGGGATCTCCCGCGGCGGCCGGTCGCTCGAGAGCACCACCTGGCCCCCCTTCTCCCGCACCGCCATGAAGAGCGCGAAGAACTCCTCCTGCACCTGGTTCTTGCCGGCGAGCGAGTGGACGTCGTCGACGAGCAGCAGGGTGAACGAGGAGAGGCGCTTCCGCACGCGCGCGATGGAACGGTTCCGGACCGCCTCCGTCAGCTCGTCCATCAACAGGTCGCTCGGCGCGTAGGCGAAGGTGCATTCGGGGCGCGAGGAGACGCGCGCGCCGATGGCCTGGAGGAGGTGGGTCTTCCCGAGCCCCACGCCGCCGCTGATGAAGAGCGGATTGTGCGCGGCGCCCGGCTTGTCGGCGGCGGAGAGCGCGGCGCGGTGCGCGGCGCGGTTGCAGGAGCCGACCACGAACTCCTGGAAGGTGTAGGCCGGGTTGAGGACGGAAACGGGCGTGCGGCCGCGCGCGCCCTGCGGGGCGGGAGGCGCGGGGGCCGGTTCGAGGCCGCCGCGGGAGCGGACGAAGCCGACCTCCATCGTCGCGCCGGTCAAGGCGCGGGCGCAGCGGACGATCACGGAGAGGTAGCGGTCGCGCACGATGCGCTCGTGGAGGCCGTTGGGCACCTCGAGCAGAAGCGTTCCCGGCGGCGCCGGGAGCGGCCGCAGGGGCGCTATCCAGAGGGACATCGCCTCCCGGCCGAGGTTCCCCTCGAGGAGCTGCAGCAGATCAGTCCACAACGCGCGATGCATCGCATCCCCCCGTGACGGATCCTCGGCGAACGGCCCGGGGCGGATCGGCGGAAGACGCGCCGCGTAACGACCCGGCGCTCAACGGGATGCGGCGCGGCGCTGGAAAAACCGCCGCTTCTCCACAGCTTATCAACATCCGCATCCCGTCTCTCCGCTCACCGCGGCGGATTATAGCCGCGTGGGGCGGGACGTCAAGGGGAAACAGAAAAAAGATTGCCGGCGCACATGGGATGGCGGAGGCGGACGCACGACAGCGAATAGTTTTACATTCCGATGACAACCCGCCCCGCCCGATGTGCGACGCTGTGTTCGAAAGGACGGGGGGCGGAGAGGAGGGGCGTAATGAATCGGCCGTGGTGCGGGGCGGCGGCGGCGTTGCTGTTCTGCGCCGCCGCACGCGGGGAGACGGGCCTTCCGCCCGGTGCCGCTCCCGACGGAACCGAAACGACGCCCCCGCCCGGGGCCGCGGCGATCGACCGCCCCCCGCGCGGGGAGGATGAGGGCGCGTATACGCTGCGGGACGGCGCGATCCTGCTGGAGGAGCCGCGTCCCCCGACAGGATTGAAGCCGGACCGGGGTGTCGAGGAGGGGCCGGGAGCCGCGCCCGGCGGGGAGGGGGACGTCTTCATCATCGGCTTCGGCGGCGGAAGCGCGGCGGAGGAGGATCGCGAGGTGCTGAGACTCCAGCGGGAGCTGCTCGAGAGCCAGT
The DNA here is from genome assembly GCA_012729785.1 of Chlamydiota bacterium. Taxonomy (NCBI): domain Bacteria; kingdom Pseudomonadati; phylum Chlamydiota; species Chlamydiota bacterium. The sequence goes on from JAAYCL010000031.1 coordinate 25,143, forward strand.
TGGAGATGATCCGCGCGGCGCGCCTTCTCGCCGACCGCCATCTGCGTCTCGGCAGGCGGGCCGCCCGCATCGAGGGCGGGGCGCGAAACGTGCACGCCGGGATGATCGCCTCGCGGCAGGAGATCGACCCGCTGCGGGGGGAGGGCGCGCAGATGAGCGTCCAGACGACGCTCGTGGCGGAACGCACGACGCGCACCGCCGAGGCGGTGGAGGAGATGTCGGAGGCCCTCTCGGAATGCGCGGACGCGGCGGAGGATCTGGAGATGGAGTGCCATGAGACGCGCCGGGGGTTCCGAGGGGATTGAACGGGAGAGGCCCCGGGGAGAGGGGGCGGGCATGGCGGTTCGACGACGCGTGTCGGGAGGAACGGCCATGAGACATGGAATCCGTGCGGCGCTCGGCGCGGCGTGCCTCTGGGCCGCGGCGGCATCCGCCGCCGAATCCGCCCCCGCCTCGGCGGCCCCGCCGGCGCACCGCGGCGGCGACGCGGAGACGCAGCGGGCGTTCGAGGTGGTGGAGAAACTCCTGCGGGGCGAGCGTATCGGCGAACTCGAGCTGAAGAACCTCGACGACGCGATCGTCCGGATCGAGCCGGCGGGGGGCGGCGGGGGGATCTCGGTTCCGCGTGAGAACGGCGGCGGGGCTTCGAGAAACGTCTACATCCTCCGTTTCGATTCCGCTTCGTCCGGCGAGCGGCGGATCCAGCTCCTCGGGCTGCAGCGGGAGATACTGAAGAACCAGCTCGTGCTCTTGAAGTCCCTGAGCGCCATCGCGAACTACCAGGTGAACCTCGGGACGCGGACCGCCCGTGTCGAGAACATCATGCGGGACGTGACGCTCGGGTTGAAGGACTCCGGGGTCGAGATCGGGAAGATCGCGGGCGACGTCGCCGGGGCGTCGGCGAAGATGACCGACGTCGCGAGCGCCAGCGCGGATATGGCCGAGGAGATGAAGAAGATGGCCAGGAGCATCGACGACATCGAGGGCGCCATCGACAACGTTGACTCGATGATCAGGAGGATGGCGAGCGGCATCGAGAGCCAGGCGTTCAGCGATGGGGTCGCGATGCACAGAATCGGCCACGACATCGAGTCGGGGATCGGCTCCTTGGCGGACGGTATCTTCGATGAAAGCGAGGAACGGATGGACGAACTGGATGAACGGTCTCCGGATGAATGAACGGCAGGAGGCGGCGAGGATGGCCCGGATAACGGGAATCGCGGCGGGGGCCGTATGCGTGGCCGGGGCGGTTTTCGCCGTCCCTCCCGACCCGCCCCCCGCGGAGACGGAGGCACCGGTGCGGCGGATCGTCGAGCAGGCGCTTGACCGGGGGAGCAGGGTGATCGTCAAGCGGGTCGACTACCGCGCCGGGGAGGGCGGCGAGGCGCCCGGGGTTCCGGAGGCGCCGGTGCGGAGCAGGACCTACATCGAGATCGATACGAGGCCCCCCGGCGCCGCCGGCGACCGGGAGCTGCTTGAGTCGCAGGTGCGGATCGAGGAGCGGCAGCGGGAGATCGGCGACTCCGTCGAGGCGATCGCGGCGGGACAGGAACGCGCCGCGGGGACCCTCCGTTCGGTCGAACGGCTCGGGCATGAGGTCTCCGGCGGGATGGGACGCGCTGCGGCGGAGGCCGATGCGCTCCGCGGGTCCGCGGCGGGCGCCGCCGTCCACGCGGGGGAGACGGCGGAGGCGGTCGCCGAGACGGATACGATACTGCGGCAGATCGAGATCGAGGCGAGGGAGCTCTCCGGGTCGATCGACGCGCTCTCCGACAGGATCGGGCGGGAGGGGCGGAGGGCGGGGGTCCGCGCGCCGCCGATCCTTGGGGACGCGGCCAAAGGGTCGGCGTTCCGGTTCGAGGGCGACGGAGGGACGGGGAGATGAACGGGATCCGGGCAGGCGCGGCTGCGGTCGTCTTTCTCCTGTGCGCGGGGGCGTCGTCGGCCGACGACACGATGCGGCGTTTCAGGGGGGACGCGTTGAACGACGGCGTGATCGGCGCCTATACCCTCGTCAACCGGCAGATCCTCGTCACCGACTTCATGGGGGAGATGCAGGCGAACTTCACGCCGGCGGAGCGGAAGCGGGGGCTCCGCGGGCCGTACTACTGCAAGTTCAACCTGCGGGACTCGAAACTCCGCTGCTTCGTATCGAGGTACGACTCCAAGAACTTCCCGCGGCTGATGGCACTGAAGAAGAACGAGCGGGTGAGCGTCATCGGGCGGATCGAACAGCTCGCGCCGGGGGCCCGGGGGGTGCACAATCCGTACTACATCCTGCGGATCGGCCGGATCCGGCAGGGGTGGCTGCTCGAGGAGGACCAGGAGATCTTCGCGGACCTCGACGAGGCCGTCGCCTGCACGGATGTTTCGCCGCAGGAGATCGCGGCGCGCCCGGAGGAGTACGCGGGCGAGTACCTGCGGGTCAGGGACGGTTTCTCGATCCCCTCGACGCTCTTCACCGGCCTTGAGCGCGACCTCAACCTGGATCCCCGACGCGCGCTGAAGTTCTACCTCGAGAACTTCGCGACGCCCTGCTACCTCTTGAACACCCCGGAAAACAAAAAAGTTCTCGAGGCGCTCGCCTCCGGCGACCGGGTGACCGTCTCGGGGCGGCTCAACTGCATCCCCGCGGCGGACGACGTCCTGTACCTGTTCTCGGTGCGCGAGATCAGACCGGGGTGGTGAGTTGTCGCACGGCGGGGACGCTACCCGCGCGCGTGTTTGCGGACGACCTTGCAGATGCCCCTGCCGAGCCGCGCCAGCAGGCGCTGGAACGACCGGTCTCCGCGGAGGAGGGCGAAATCGTCGTCCCGCACGAGGTGCGCGAGGTCCCGGTAGCCGAGCTCTATCGACCGTTCGAGACTCTCGAGCGCCTCCTTCTTGCGGGAGGTCAGGCAGTAACTGCAGGCGAGATTGTAGTGGACGATCGGGTCGTTCGGGCACAGCGCGCTGAGCCGCCGGTCGATCTCGAGCCCCTCCGCGTAGAGTCCCTTGCGCGTGTAGGCCTCCCCGAGGAGCATCAGCGCATCGACATATGCGGGCGCATGCGCTACAATACCCCCGTAGAATTCGATCTCGAAGTCGAGGCAGGCCCCTTCGCCCGGGGGCGCGGGACCGCGGCGTGCGATGTCTCTCACGACCACCTCCAGATTGATGGTTAGCACGGATCGGGGGCGATGTCAAGGAGACGGGGCGGGCCGGGTGCCGGGAGCGTTTCCATGACGCCGCTCGAGTCCTATCTTGCTTCACAGCGGCAACGGTTCCTCGGCGAACTGAAGTCGCTCTGCCGCATCCCCTCCACCGAACACGACCCCCGCGCGCTCAGGGAGGCGGCCGCCGCGGTCGCCGGCTTCCTCGACGCGGCGGGGGCGCGGGCGCGCGTCATCCCGGTCAGCGGCGCCCCGCCGATCGTCTACGCGGAGGCGGGGGAGGGCCCCAGGACCCTCCTCGTCTACAACCACTACGACGTGCAGCCGGCCGATCCGCTCGAACTGTGGCGGAGCCCCCCGTTCGACCCGCAGGTCCGCGGCGGGCGCCTCTACTGCCGCGGCGCGAGCGACAACAAGGGGAATCTGATGGCGCGCGTCCACGCCGTGCGCGCCTGCCTGGCGCTCGCGGGCCGGCTCCCCCTCAAGGTGAAGTTCATCGTCGAGGGGGAGGAGGAGACCGGCTCGGCGCACCTCCGCGGATTCATCCGGGCGCACGCGCGGATGCTCCGCGCCGACGGCTGCCTCTGGGAACTCTCCTGGAAGGATCCGGGCGGGCGCCCGATTCTGAGCTGTGGCGTCAAGGGGCTCTGCTACGTCGAGCTGCGGGTTCGCGGCGCGCGCCACGACCTGCACTCCTCCTACGCGAGCATCGTGCCCAACCCCGCCTGGCGGCTCGTCTGGGCGCTCGCGAGCCTCCTCGATCCCAGCTACCGCATCACCCTCGACGGCTGGACGGACGAGGCGCGCCCCCCCGGCGAGTCGGTGCTGCGCGCGCTCCGGAAGGTTCCGTTCGACGCGGCGGGGTTCCTGAAGACGCACGGGCTCACACGGTTCATCCGCGCCTTCTCCGGCGAGGAGATCCCCCGGGAGTTCCTCGCCGCGCCCACCTGCACGATCTGCGGGCTCAACGCCGGCTACACGGGCGAAGGGTCCAAGACGGTGCTTCCGGCCGGCGCCTCCGCGAAGCTGGACTTCCGCCTCGTCCCCGGGATGACCCCGGAGAAGCTGCTGCGCGCCCTGCGGCGGCACCTCGACCGGCGCGGCTTCGGCGACATCGAGATCCTCCGGCTCGGCGGCTTCTTGCCCGCCGCGACGGACTGCGGCGACCCGGTCGTCACGGCGGGGCGCGACGCCTGCCGCGAGGCCTCCGGCCGCGAGCCGATCCTGTACCCGGTGGCGCCGTGGAGCGGGCCGGTCCACGACGTTTGCGCGGCGCTCCGCATCCCGGCGGTCTCGTTCGGCGTCGGGAACGCGGATTCGTGCGATCACGCCCCGAACGAGAACATCCTGATCGACGACTATTTCGAGGGGATACGCTGCATGGAGTCGTTCATGCGGCGCTACGCGGAGACCGGCGCGCGCCGGGGGGCCGCGGTGATCGGCCGCCGGCGGCGGGTCAGTTGTCCTGGACGTTCCGCGGCGGGCGGGCGATCAGCTCGCGGATGATACGCGCCTGCCGCACCTGCTCCTCGAGCAGGCGGGTCAGGCGGTCGTACCGTTCCGGGAGGTCGATGGTCTCGAGCAGGCGCTGCTTGGCGTGCGGGTCGACGTCGAGGCCCGCGGAGATGAGGTCGGCGGCGGCCCCGGGGTCGGGCAGCCCCTCGACGCGCGCGAGGAAGTTCCGCGCCGTCTCGTCGGCATCGCCGGCGAGCTGGCGGAACAGGGCGACGGTGCGCCGGCGGGCGGCGTCCAGGAACCCCGGCGCGACCGGGGCCGGGGCGAGCGGTTCGATCTCCGCGACCGGGTAGGGGCGCCGCTGCGTGTAGCGGCGGATCGCCACGCGTGCGACGCCGCCGAGGAATATCCGCGAGGTGGCGTCCGGCATCCGCAGCACCGTCGCCACGCGTCCGAGCCCCGCGACGGTGTAGGCCGGGGCGTCAAGGAGGCTCTTGGGCGACCCTTTCCGCAGCAGCACCACGGTGATGAAGCCGCCGCCCAGGAGGCAGTCGTCGAGCATCAGGCGGTAGTGCGGCTCGAAGATCTGGAGCGGGAGGAGGGTGTTGGGGAAGAGGACCGAGCAGGGGAGGGCGAAGACGGCGCTCCTGGCGGGCATCGTGTCGTGCGGCATCTCCGGCATCGTGCGCCTCCCCTGATCCACTATACACCATGCGCCGGCGGAGTCAAACCGCGCGCGGCGCGGTGCCGCGGCGCGGCGGAAGCCGAGGGGGTGCGTCGGGTACAGCCGCCGGCCGGTGTGCCGCGTCTCCCTCGCCGTCTCCCGGCTCTCCCCGGCATCCGCCGGGATCTCGAAAGGAGGTCTGCCATGCCGACGCTCACCTTTCTCGGGCACTCGGCCTTCACCCTGGAGTCGACGAAGGCGCGCCTTGTCATCGACCCGTTTCTGAGCGGCAACCCGCTCGCGCGGCTGAAGCCGGAGGCGCTCGCCGCCGACTACGTCCTGCTCACGCACGGGCATCCCGACCATGTCGGGGACGGGCTCGCGATCGCCCGCCGCACCGGCGCGACGATCATCGCCCCGTTTGAACTGGCCGTCTGGTGCCAGGGGCAGGGGGCGGCGGTCCACCCGATGCACATCGGCGGGGCGCACGACTTCCCGTTCGGCCGCGTGAAGCTCACCATCGCGGTCCACGGGTCGGGCTACCCGACCGAGCAGGGGATCCTGTACATGGGGAACCCGTGCGGTTTCCTGGTCACGGCGGAGGGGAAGACCGTCTACCACGCCGGCGACACCGGCCTCTTCTACGACATGAAGCTGATCGGGGAGATGCACCGGATAGACGCCGCCCTGCTTCCGATCGGCGGCAACTTCACGATGGACGCCGCCGACGCCGCGAAGGCGGCGGAGCTGCTCGGGGCCGCGTTGAGCATCCCGATGCACTACGACACCTTCGACCTGATACGGGCGAATCCCGCGGAGTTCGTCCGCGACGCCTCCGCGAAGGGGCTGCGGGCGAAGGTCCTCGCGGCGGGGGAGTCGCTCGCGCTGTAGCCGGATGGACGCCTCGCCCACAAAGTCCGTGACACCGCCCGCGCGCGTGGATTACAATGGCCCGACAGTACGGGGGGAGACGACGATGAGGGAAGGGAATGGACCGGTTGCGCTGCTGCTTGTGCTCGACGCCGTTGGCGTGACGACGCTCGACTACCTGTTGGGGAAGAGCGCCCGGCGGGTCTCGCTGCCGAACCTCGCGGCGCTGGGACTCGGGAACATCCTCGACGGCAGGTTCCGCGGGGAGGTCCCTCCGAACCCCCGCGCGCAGTTCTCCCGCGCCGTCTCGCAGGCGTCCGCCTACCCCGACAGCACGATCGGGCACCGCGAGATGGTGGGGGTGATCGACCGGCGGACCTACCGGCTGTTCCCCGACGGATTCCCCGGTGAGTTCGTGGAGGCCCTCGAGAAAAGGATCGGCAGGAGGGTGCTCTTCAACCGGATGGCCGGGGGGATGGAGGCGATCGAGGAGAACCGCGAGGAGCACGAGCGCACCGGCCGGCCGATCCTCTACGCGAGCAAGTGCGACCCGGTCCTCCAGCTCGGGATGAACGAGACGGTCATCGCGGTCCCCGAGCAGCACCGGATCGTGGATGCGGCGTTCGCCCTCGCCCGGCAGATGGACGTGAACATCACCCGCGTCATCGGCCGCTCCTACGTCATGAAGGACGGGGCGGTCTTCCGGACCCCCAATCGGCACGACTGCACCCTCCCGCTGGAGCAGCCCACGCTCGTCGAGATCGCCGCCCGCCGCGGCGTCCGGACGGTGAGCGTGGGGAAGACGGCGGAGCTCGTGGGGGCGGAATTCGACGAGAAGATAAAACTCACGGATCCGGCCTCGCTCGATCCCGCCTGCGGCTGCCGGTTCGTGGACGCGAAGCGGCGGGACGCGAACCCGTTCTCGATCCAGGGCGCCGTGAACGCGCTCGACGCGGCCCGACGAGAGCGGCGCCCCGCGGGGAGCTTCATCTTCGTCAACCTCGTGGACGCCGACAGTCTGTTCGGCCACACGCGCGACGTCGACGGGGCGCTCCGCGCGGTCGAGGAGTTCGACCGCCAGCTCCCCCGGCTGACGGCGCTCCTGGCGCCCGGCGACCTCGTCATCGTCACCGCGGATCACGGGATGGAGCACCGTCCCGATTACGGCTACCACAGTCTCGAGCCGCTGCCGATGCTCGTCGAGCGCGTCGAGATGCCGTTCAAATTCTCCCTCTTCAAAAAGGAGACGCTCGCGCTCGCGGGCTACCTCGTCGCGCAGCTGTTCGGCTGCGCGGAGGAGTACGTGAAGACCTGCGGGCTCGGGGCGTTCGAACGCGACTGACGGTCGCGTGCATTGTGCGGGCGCAACTAAGGAGGTGCGTGATGATCCATGGTGCCGTTCGCGTCCTTGCGGCCGGGGCGCTCTGCGTGCCCGCCCTCGCCTTCGCCCAGCCGCGGGTGAAGGGGGCGGAGGGCGTGGCCAAAGCGGAGGCCATCATCGAGGCCGGGAAGGTGGCGCCGGCGGAGTTCAGCAAGGCAGCCGAGGTCATCAAGGCCGGGAACGAGGCGCTCCAGAAGGGCGATGAGGCGAACGCCTACTGCTACTTCGAGGAAGGGGTGATGCGGCTCAACGAGCTCAAGAGCAGGTTCCCCGACTGGGAGCGGGACACGGTGATGAAGCAGATCGTGAACACGCTCGAGGTGAAGAACAAGCTCGTCGCCACCACCTGCCAGAACCTGGAGGAGATGAAGGAGGCCCGCTTCCGCTTCGAGGTCTGGCAGCGCCAGGTCGTGATGCTCAGGAAGCTCGACCTCATCCAGGAGCAGCTCAACCGGATGGAGAAGCTCCAGGACAAGCACGACGAGTACATAAAGGATATCAGGGACACGCTGCGGCGCTAGCCGGTACGCGGTCCCTCCCCGCGCAGCGCCCCCCGCCGCGGGCGTGGGGCGCGCGTGTCCGCTCTCCGCCCCGCGTGCAGCCCCCCGCCTCCGCCGCGACACCGCGGCCGCCTCCTACCGGTTCGCCGACGCGGCGATGCGGCTCCACAGCCTGAAGACCGGGCCCCCAACCCGTGAGCAGGGGATGGTGAGCCGGCGGATCGACAACAGGCTCGAGGTCGGGGGGCGGCTCGCCGCCGCATCGGAGAAACCGAGGGAGCGGACGGAGGCCCGCGTTTGTCGCGAGGGCCGGGAGCGGCGGACCAGGATCCTCGGGGCGCGCAAGGCCCTCCAGGAACAGGCCGATTGGATCGAGAAGGCCCGGGGCGGCGACGGCACACAGATCAAGGAGACGCGAGAGGCGATGCGCCGCTCCCCGCGGCGGTCGGGCGCGCGTGGCGGGGTCTGAGCGCCTCCCGGATCCTCCGCAGCGCCGGCGAGCGGCGCAGCCGCTGCCGCAGGCGGCCCCGTTCGAGGCGGAGGGCCGTTTTCAGCAGGTCCCCGCGCCGGCGCCTGGTCCACGCCTGTCCGGTGCAGCTCCTGCACATCGCCGGAAGGTCCCCCTCCAGCAGCGCGCGGCGGAGCGCCCGGTACGCGTCGCCGCGCCAGATCTCCTCGAACGGCTGCCGTGTCAGGTCGCCGAACGGAACGGGGCAGGAGCAGCAGGGAAAGACCTCCCCGGTGGTCGCGATCACCGCGCGATCCCACGGGAAGACGCACTCCCTCAGGAGGCGCCGTTCGGCCTCTCCGGCGGAGGCGCCCGCGGGGGCCTCCGCCGAGAACTGATCGGGCGGGAAGAGTTCTATCGCCACGCCGAGCCGCCGCGCCTCGAGGCGGGCGGCCTCGAGCATCCGGCGCCCCAGCGCGCGGTGCGCGCCCGCCGCCACCGATTTTCCCTTCACCGCCTCGTATTCTCCCATCGCCTGCAGGACCACGGTACCCACCCCCAGGGAACGGGCGAGGCGCACGAATTCCGGGAACTCGGCGATCGTGTCGGTCATCCCGAGGAAGAGGAGTTTGAGCGCCGGCAGCCGTCTCCCCGACCGCTCCCTGTGCCGGACGACCGCGCGCACCCCCTCGAGCACCTGCGCGAGCTCCCCGCCCCGGCGCACCCGCCGGTAGGTCTCCGGGCGCGCCGCGTCGATCGAGATCTCGAGGCGGTCGAGCTTGAGCGCCACGAGGCGCTCGGCGACGGCGTCGGTGATCAGGGTCCCGTTGCTGACCGTGTGCACGCCGATGTACCGCCGCTTGAGGCGCGCGAGGATGTCGAGGTAGAGGTCGGGGAAGAGGAACGCCTCGCCCCAGAGGCCGCTCAGATCGGCGCCGTCCACGGCGCCGAGGATCGGCTCGAGGCGTTCGACGACCTCCGGGGAGATGACGCGGTCGGGGGCGGTGTTCACGAAGCCCGCCGTCTTCGGGCACATCACGCAGCGCAGGTTGCAGCGGGAGGTGACCTCGATGGAGAGGATGCGGGGGAGCGGGACGAACCGTCCGGCGAGGTGGCGTTTCAGCATGGCGGTCTCCCGCCGTCCGCTGTCTGCCCGGCCGCGGACGCCTAGTTGCTCCCCTCGAGCAGGAGGTCGTGTGCGCCGTCCACCGTCTTGCGTATCTGCCTGCCGGTGTTATGGCAGCCGGCGGCGCACAAGGCGGCGAGCAGCGCGGCGGCGATCAGTGCCCTTCGCATCGGTTCACCCCGTGATTGTTCAGCGTCTCCGAGAACGCGGTTTCTTCGCGGGTGCATCCCTGTCGTCGGCCCCGTCGCGTCGCTCCGCCTTCGTGATCGTGGAGGCATCGAGGGCCACGTCGAGCAGGTGCGAGTCGGCGGAATCAACGCCGATCGAGAGGACCTTGACCGTCATCAGGTCGGGCGAGTTCTCGATGCGGTACAGGTACCCGACGAGCCTGGCGAGGGGGACCCGTTTGAGCGTGACCCTGGCCGTCTCCTCCTGGAATCCTCCCTCCAGCGGTTTCTTCTCCATCTGGATCGCCTCGGTGGAGAGCCCCTCCTCCCGCGCGATCTCGCTCAGGGAGACGTACGGGTTGAATTCGTTCGTGCGCTGGGCGAGCCGGGCCCGGATGTCGCCGATCTCCCGGTCCAGGGCGCCGAAACGGGCGGCGCTGCGGCGCGCGAGGCGCACATCCCGCCGCATTGCGGGCGTCTCCGTGCGTATCCGGTCGTAGTAGCCCAGAAGCGGGCTCACGGCGAACTGGATGAGGAGAAACAGGGCGATTGCGACCGCGGCGGCGGCGATGAGCTTCTTCTCGCGCGGGGCGAGCTTCTTCATCGCGCCGCCGCCTTTCGTATCGTCGCCATGAGCTTGAACTTCTGCTTGGCGCCGCTGGCGGTGGTGGAGGGGACATCCACCGACTCGAAGTAGGGCGACGTCTTGAGCGCCATCTTGATCTTGTCCGCGTCGCCGGCGTTGTCGATGAGGCCGGTCATCTCCACCTCCTCCTGCCCGATCGTGAGGTCGGTGACCCACGCCTTCAGATCGGGCGGGATGCGCTCGCTGATCTCCCGCAGGATCTCGAGCGAGGAGACCCCCGTCGGGGCGAGGGAGAAGAAGCTCTTGTGGGCCTCGCGGTACTGTCTGATCCTCTTCTCCATCTCGTCGGCGACGGCGGCGGGCCCGACTGCGGGGCCGTCGGGGAACGTCTTGCGGTAGATGCGTTCGAGCTCGCCCGCGAGCGCGGCGTGCTCCTGCCGCACCGCGGTGAACGAGGCGGCGAAGCGCCAGCCCGCCACCCCGGCGAGGAGGAGGAGGAGGAGCGCCGCGACGGCGAGCGGGCGCCCGGCCCTGCCCAGCCCCCCGCCCCAGGAGAACTCCTCCCTGCGGAGGTTCACCTGCGCCTTCTCGAACCCGAGGCCCTGCACGGCGAGGCCCGCGGCGACCGCCGCCGGGCACATCTCCTCGTCGGGCGGCGATCCCGCGAAAGGCGAGAGGGAGGAGAGGTAGTCAGCGCGGCAGTTGAACTCCTTCGCGAAGAGTTCGCGCGACCCCCGGAGCAGCGCCCCGCCCCCGGAGAGAAGGACGCGCGACACCTCCGAGCCGGTCAAGGTCGCGGAGATGGAGCGGAGGCTGCGGTCGATCTCGCGATTGAGGCGCGTGAGCACCGGGTTGATCGCCTTCTGCATCCTTGCCTCCGCCGGCGGCGTGTCCGCCCCCGGCAGCGCCCCCCCGCGCTCCCTCTTCAGCGCCTCGGCGGCGGAGAAGTCGAGTGTGCACTCGTTCTGGATCGCCTCGGTGACGTCGTCCCCGCCGACGTTGATGTTCCTGGCGAGCAGCACCGTCGTTCCCCGGACGATGACCAGCAGCGTTTTCGTCGCTCCGATGTCGACGAGCATCGCCAGTTCGTCCGCCGGGACGTCCCCCGCCCTGAGGAGGTAGTTGTTGGCCAGGGCGAGCGCGTCGAGGCCGACGATCTCCGGGTCGACCCCCCCGTCGGCGAGGATCTGGAGGTGCCGGGCGACCAGCTCCTTCTTGGCCGCGATGATGAGGACGGGGGTCCTGTTCTCCTCGGCGGCCCGTGTTTCGTGGAAGTCGACCAGCACCTCCTCGATGGGGAACGGGATGAGCGGCTCGGCCTGGAACCGTATCACCTGGCGGATCTTGCTTGTCCCGCGGAACGGGACGACCGTGTTGCGCACGAGGGCCGAGTAGAGAGGGAACGCGCTGACGAACCTGTCCGCGCGGATCCGGTGCTCCTTCAACAGCGCCGCGACCGCCGCCGAGAGGGCCTCGAGGGAGGGACGCGCCGCCGTCTCGCGCGGGATCGCGGCCGTGTAGACGCCGGTGATCACCGCGCGCCGCCCCTTCCGCCGCATCGACACCGCCTTGATGCCGTTGGTCCCGAGGTCGATGCCAAGCGGCATCCGGGCGCCTCCGCCCGACAGCCATTCCATTATCCGCGCCTTCACCGGTCCACTCCCCAGAACAGCACCCGCGTCACCGCATCGTCGTCGCGCCGGACGTACGCGCGCAGCTGCGCGACCGAATCGTTCACCTGTCCGCGGGAGATGATCTGCACGCAGTCGCTCCCGACGCCGATCTTGGCCCTGAAGCTCGCGGGCACGTGCTCTCCCATCTTCTCCGCGAACTCCGCCAGATCCTTGAAATAGTCCCTGCGGGTGTGGGCGACGATATCCCTGACGAGGGACTCGTTCTCCTCCGGGAGAAGCGCCGCGAGCACCTCCGGCGGGGCGGTGTTCACGTTCACCTTGCTTCCGGAGAAGACCGTGAGACAGTCCTGAAGGCCGGTCCCGCCCCGCCGCGGCCCCCTCCGCTCCATCTCCGCGCCGAGGTCGACCGTCTCCGGCCTGCCGGGGCCGAAGAACAGGTCCCCGGTGACGCCCTTGATCATCAGGAGTTCGGAGAGCACGTCGAGAGGGGCGTTTTTCGGAGGCGGTCCGTCGTCGTAGGCGTCGTCCTCCCAGTCGCCGTCGTCGTTGGAATCCATCCAGTCGACGATGGCGGCGGTCACCTTCTCCTCGTCGACGCTGCGGACGTCGAGGCTTTTGATGAGCTTCATGATATCCTTCTCGGCGTTCTTGTCAACAACATAGCGCACCGGCTCCGGCGTCGGCGTCCCCTCCGCCTGCTCCGCCGCCTCCTCGCCGGTTTTGTCCGGGTCCTTCTGTCCCCAGGCCCGCGGCGGCGGCTTCGGCGTCGCCTCCGGGGGAGGGCAGTCCTCGCACGGGGTCGGCGTGGGGGTGGCGGCGCGCGGCATCGGCCGCTGCTCCTTGACGAGCGTGTTGACGTTGAACTTGCCGCTCTCGTCGACGACCTTGAGCGTGAGGGATCCATCCCCGAACGGTTCCTGGACCCGCTCCCGCGCCCACTCCTCGCCGTAATGGTCCGGGAACGGGACGTCGCGCAGGACGCCGCCCGGGGAGCGTCTCCCCGCCGTCACCTGCTCGATGAAGGAGCTCCCCGTCTCCGACGGCCGTCCCTTCTCCTCGTCCTCGCGCTCCTTCTCCTCCAGTTCGCGCAGGCGGTCGTCGCGGAGCAGGGCGACCGTCTCATGGACCCCGGCCAGGGCGATGCCGAGGGCCAGCAGGTCGTCGCGGCATGTCGAGGCGATATGGTGCTCGACGCGTGTCGCGTAGTTGAACTCCAGCGCCAGGACGGTGAAGAGCGTGACGATGAAGAGCACCATGATGAGGATGACGCCCCGTTCGCCGCGCCTGGTATGCGTTGCATCGGGCATAAGGTCGTCCCTGTCGGCGTCCTGTCTCAGTCCGGTCTCGGCGTGGGCGTGAGCGTCGTCCCCGGGGCGGGCGTGGGCGTGGGCTCCTCTTCCTCCTCCCAGCTCCCGCCGAGGGGGATCGATGTCTCGGTGCGGAACGTGCTAAGGCGCACCGCCTCTTCGCCCGCTTCGCCGCCGCCTTCCCGCCCGGTCGCCATCGTGAGTGTCACGCGGACGGCGCGGGGGAGGGAGTCGTCCACGCGCGAATCCCACGACGCAACCCACCCGCCGTCGCCGAGGTACTCGAGGTCGAAACCCGCGACCCCCTCGCCGATCGCCCTCGTCTCGCCGCCGGAGAACGGATCCTCGTCGAGGGACGGGTCCTCCCGGCGCAGCAGGTACCCCTCGGGGTCGAGGGAGTAGGCCACCTCGGAGAGGACGCTCTCGCGCGCGTCCCTCTCCGAGCGCAGGTGCGTGGCGGCGATGAAGGTCACCGAGTCCGCGCCGGGCGCATCCCCGCCGTCGTCGCCCACGAAGACGAGGTACTCCTTTCCGCCCCGCAGGAAGGCGCAGGAGAAATCGCCGGATATGCGGTCGAGCATCAGCCGCGCCATCGTCGTCTGCTCCATATCCTCCTGGGACGCATAGATGATCCGCAGGGCGCCGCGGTAGGATGCGTAGATGACCCCGGCCACGATGCTGGTGATGAGGATCGCCACCAGCACCTCGGCGATCGTGAACCCGGAAGAGGGGCCGAAGGGGAGGCGGGGACGCCTGCGGCCGGGCGCGCACCGGGCGCGCGCGGCCCCTCCGGCGTCTGGGCGGGTCATGCTTGAACGGTGCCGCATCGTCTCCTCCGGATCCCGGACGGCGCGCCGATGCGCCATCCTTCAGCCCGCCGCCTCCGCCAACTCCTCCTCCTCGATCTCCTCCTCCCCCGGGTCCGCCACGCAGCTGGTGACGGTGACCCCCCCGATCGCCGGCGCGTCGCCGTCGCCGCCGGCGGGGATGAGCGCGACCTGGACCGTCACCTCGCGGAGCCCCTCAAGGGCGGTCTCGCGCACGGTGACGAGGTAGCCGTACCCCTCGAGGTCGCCGAAGGTCCCCTCCTCCTCGCCCGGGGGGGGGAACTCCCCCGAGAGGATCTCGGCGAGCTTCTGTCGGGCGAGGAGGGTCGAGACGGTCGTCGCCTTGGCCTCGGCGTAGGTGCGGGTGCTCGCGGCCTGCGTCGCGAGGAGGGCGCCCATCGCGATGGCGACGATCACCGTCGCCACCATCACCTCGACCAGCGTGAACCCCCCGGTGCGGCGCGCGGCCGATCGCATCATAGCCCCCCGAATGTGCGCGCCGTCGACTCGTCGTCGTACACGGCGGTCCGGCCCCCGTACGGCTTCAAATGGATCGAGCAGGACCGGCGCCGGGCCTGGTCGCCGAGACGGAGAACCGCCTCCTCGTTTTCGCCGCGGGCGAAGAAGCCGATGCGCCGCGTGCCGCGCGACCGCCCTCCCCCCCTCCCCACCACCTCCACGCCGCGTATGAGGATCCCCGGGGCGAGGAGGTGCGGGCGGGCGAGGGCGGTGGAGAGCTCCGCCTGCCTGCGCCCGCCCTCGTCGACGGTGACCCAGTAGCTGTCCCCCCCGACGTCGAGGTTCAGGTAGTGCGCCCTGCCGGTCCGGGCCGCCTCGCTGCTCAGGTAGCGCGCGGCCGCGGCGAGCCGGCGCGCCTCGCTGCGCAGCCCGCCGCGCGTGAGCATCCCCCCGTAGCGCGGGAGCGCGATCGCGACGACAAGCGCCACGATCAGCAGCGCCACCGCGAGCTCGATGAGGGTGAAGCCGCGCCTAGCGGAGGTAGTTCGCGATATCGTCATCGCCGCCGATGGAGCCGTCCGGTCCCCCCGACACGATGTCGAAGTCCTTGTTGTGCGAGCCGGGGAAGGCGTAGGTGTACGGATTCCCCCACGGATCCTTCGGCACCTCGTCGAGGTAGTCGGGGACGAGCGCCTCGAGCGAGGACGGGTAGACCGAGTTGTTCTCGAGGTAGTAGTGCTGGAGCGCCTGCTCGAAGTTCGCGATCTGCACCTTCGCGGTTTGGATCTTCGCGGGCTTGATGCGGCGCATCACCTTCGGGGCGACGAGCCCCACGAGAAGGCCGAGGATCACCATCACCACCAACAGCTCGATGAGCGTGAAGCCGTTCCTGCGTTGCGTCATCGCGCACCTCCTTGGACTTGAAGCCGCCCCGCGTCTGCGGCGGCGGTCACTGCACCATCTGGTTCATCTCGAAGATCGGCATCAGGATCGCGAAGACGATGAATCCCACGACCCCCCCGAGGGCGATGATCATCGCGGGCTCCAGGAGCGACACGAGGGCCACGACGGAGTTCTCCACCTCCCCGTCGTAAGAGTCGGCGACGTTCTGGAGCATCTCCTCGAGGCGGCCGCTCGTCTCGCCGACGGCGATCATGTGCGTCACGATCGGGGGGAACACCCCGCTGGCGGCGAGCGGCTCCGCGATCGACTTGCCGGCCCCCACCGCCTCGCCTGCGCCGTCGAGCGCGCGCGCAAGCACCTCGTTGCCGACGACCTCGCGGACGATCCCCATCGCCTTGAGGATCGGGACGCCGCTCGCGGTCAGGATCGAGAGGGTGCGGGCGAGGCGCGAGACGGCCATCTTGCGCGTGAGGGGGCCGAAGACGGGGAGGCGGAGCTTCAGCCGGTCGGCGAAGAGGCGCGCGGCCGGGCGGCGCACGATCCGCCTGAAGAGGAAGACGGCCCCCGCCCCGGCGGCGGCGAGCGCCCACCAGTAGCCCTTCATGAAGCCGCTCACCGCCAGCAGGGCGAGCGTCGGCCCCGGGAGCTGCTGCTTGGTTTCCACGAAGACCTTGGTGATCGTCGGGACCACGAAGGCGAGGAGGATCCCCACCGCCAGCACGCCGATCACCGCCATGAAGATCGGGTAGACCATCGCCGAGCGCACCTTGTTCTGCAGGGCGAGGCTCTTCTCGTTGAAGACCGCCAGCCGATCGAGGATGACGTCGAGGGCGCCCGCGGACTCGCCCGCCCGCACCATGTTCACATACAGGGGGGTGAAGATCTTCGGGTGCTTCCCCAGGGCGTCGGCGAGCCCCACGCCGCGGTTCACCGCCTCGCGGACCTCGATGATGGCGGGCCTGAAGGGGCTGTCGCCGAGCTGTTCCTCGATGGCCTGGAGGGAGCGGACGAGCGGCAGCCCGGCCTTGAGGAGCGTGGCGAGCTGCCGGGTGACCACGGCGATCTCGCGCGTTCCGACGCGCCTGAAGAGCGCCTTCAGGTTCACCTGCGTGCTGAGGCTGATCCCCTTCTCCGTCTCGCGCACCTCGACGGCGAAGAGCCCCTGGGCGCGCAGGCGGGCGCGGGCGTCGCGGGCGGAGTCGGCGTCGATCACCCCGGCCGCCGACTTCCCCCCTTCGTCGAGCGCCTTGTACTTGAATGCGGGCACGGGCCTACCGTTTCTGGTTGCTCGTCTCTCGTTGGCAAAGGAGAGGGGCTCAGACCTCGAAGACCTCCTCCTGGGTGATGCGCAAAACCTCCTCGATCGTCGTGATCCCCTTGGCGACCTTCTGCGCCCCGTCGCCCCTGAGGGTGAGCATCCCCTTTCCGAGCGCCGTCTTCTTGATGACGTTGGAGGAGATCCGGTCGAGCACGAGCTGGCGTATCTCGTCGTCGATGACGAGGAGCTCGAAGATCCCGCTCCTGCCGCGGTAGCCGGTCCCCATGCAATGGTCGCATCCCTTCCCGCGGGAGACGGTGCCGTCGGGAAGGTCCGCGGGGGAGAGGCCGAGCGCCCGCAGCGTCTCGGGCGGGGGGACGTAGCGCTCCCGGCACTTGGGGCAGATCACCCGCACGAGCCGCTGGGCCATGATGGCGATGACCGAGGAGGAGACGAGGAACGGCTCGACCCCCATGTCGATGAGGCGGGTGATCGCCCCCGCGGCGTCGTTCGTGTGGAGGGTCGAGAAGACGAGGTGGCCGGTGAGCGAGGCCTGGATGGCGATCTCGGCGGTCTCCAGGTCGCGGATCTCCCCCACCATGATCACGTCGGGGTCCTGCCGGAGTATATGGCGGAGGCCGCTCGCGAAGGTCAGGTTGATCTTCGGCTTCACGTGGATCTGGCCGATCCCCGGTATCTGATACTCGACCGGATCCTCGATGGTGAGGATGTTCCGGTCCTCGGTGTTGATCCTGCTGAGGGCGCCGTAGAGGGTCGTGGACTTGCCGCTCCCGGTGGGGCCGGTGACGAGGATGATCCCGTACGGCAGCGCGATGAGGCGGCTGAACCGCTCGAGCTTGTCGGGGCTGAACCCCATCTCCTCGAGGCCGTAGAACATCGCGCCGCGGTCGAGGAGCCGCATCACCACGCGCTCGCCGTGCACGATCGGGATGGTGGAGACGCGCAGGTCGATCTCGCGGTCGGGCATCTTGATCTTGATCCTGCCGTCCTGGGGGAGTCGTTTCTCGGCGATATTCATGTTGGACATGATCTTCACGCGGGAGATGATCGCCGACTGGTAGCGCTTCGGGGGGCTCAGGGTGTTGTGGAGCACGCCGTCGATCCGGAAGCGTATCTTCAGCTCCTTCTCGTACGGCTCGATGTGGATATCGCTCGCCCGCGATTTGGCGGCCTGGTAGATCATCAGGTTGACGAGCTTGATGACCGGGGCCTTGTCGTCGAGGTCCATCAGGTCCTCGGCCGCCTGCTCGGAGAGGTCGAAGACCCTCTCCCCCCCCGCCTCCTTCTCGGCCCCCATGTCCTCGATGAGTTCCTCCGCGGCGCTCTCGGCGTGCATGTAGACGGTGTTGATCAGGTGGCTGATCTCGGCCGCCCTGGCGATCGCCACGTGCGTCTCGCACTCGAGGATGAGCCCGATGTCGTCGAGCGGCTGGGTGTTGAGCGGGTCGGCGGTCGCCACGACGACCGCGTCGCCCTCGCGCCGGAGCGGGACGATCTGGTGCGCCTGGGCGAAGGTGCGCGGGACGCGCCCGATGAGCTCGCGGTCGGCGCTCTCGGGGGGGAGGGATTTCAGGAACGGGAGGCCGAACTGCTCGCTCAGGGCCTGGAGGAGGTCGTCCTCCTTGATGTAGGAGAGGGCGATCAGGATGTCGCCGAGCCGCTTGTCGGAGTTCTCCTGCTTGGCGAGCCCCTCGTCGAGCTGGTCGGGGGTGAGGCAGCCGTTCTTCAGGAGTATCTGCCCGATGAGTTTCCTGCTCGTCGCCGACATCGCCCCCCCCTCCGCGGCCCGCGCACGCCGCCTAGATCCCGTACGGTCTCGCCGATTCGCCCGCGGGCGGCATCTGCTTCACCGGCTCGTCCTTCACCGACTGCATGAACATCTCCAGGAGGCGGACCGGCTGGCCGTGCGCCTCCTCGAGGAACTCGTCGCCGCGGTCGCGCGTCTTCTGCGTCACCATCGCGAGCTCGGTCGGGTTGCGCACGATGCGCGGGGTGATGAAGATCATCAGGTTGATCTTCTGCATCGAGTTCTTGCGGAACCTTGCCAGGAGCCCGGCGATCGGGATGTCGCCGAGGATCGGGACCTTCGACTCCTGCGTGGAGTAGGAGTCGCCGATCATCCCGCTGATCACCACCGTGTGGCCGTCCTTGACGTTGATCACCGTGTTGGTCTTGCGCTTGATCGTCGCCGGGGTCAGCGGTCCCTGGATGTCGGCGAGCGACACGCCGACGAGCTGCTCGATCGACTGGTCCACCTCGAGGCGGACGAACCGGTCCTTGCTGATATGCGGGATCAGCTTGATCTTCGTCCCGACGTCGCGGTAGTCGATCTGCTGGATCGTGTCGGTGCCGGTGGTGCCGGAGCCGGTGGTGAGGGTCGAGCTGAGGACCGGGATGTTGTCGACGACCTCGAGCGACACCTCCTCGTTGTCGGAGGTGAGCACCTGCGGGGCGGCGAGGACGTTGATCTCGGTGTCGGCCTCGAGGGCGCTGAGGAGCACGCCGAAGGGGCCGAAGAAGTTCTTGTCGCTGTCGGGGGAGAAGACGAACCCGTAGTTGAGCCCGCTTCCCGCGCTGATCGGGTACCCCTTCTCGAGGTCGTTGATGATCAGGTTGCGGAGCGACGGGTCGAATTCGGTGCCACCCCAGTTCTGCGTGTTGTCCCATCCCTTCTGCTGGCCGGAGGTGGGGTTCCAGTTGATCGTGCTCAGGGTCTGCGTCTGGAATTCGGCCGAGAGGGAGCGGGCCAGGTTCACCTCCGTGATGATGACCTCCACCATCACCTGGTCGCGGGGGATGTCGAGGTCCTCGACGATGCGCTGGAGGAGGTCGTAGTCCTGCGGCGAGGCGTCGATCACGATCGCGTTGATGGCGGGGAAGCTGGTCACGGTGATCGGCGGCATCCCCTCGCCGGTGCGGCTCGCGGTGAGGGAGGTGAGGACGTTCGCGATGTCGTCGGAGTTGGAGTAGGAGAGCCGTTTCACGCGAACCCGGGTCTTGCTCTCGGGGGTCTGGCGGTCGAGCTCCTCGACGAGGGCGAGTACGCGCTCGGTGTCGTCGGGGCTCGCCACGATGATCAACGCGTTGGTACGCTCGTCGGCGAAGACGCGGATCGCGTCGTCGCCTCCCGCGGGGGCGGCGGGCTGCGCCGGTCGCCGCCCCGGGCGGCGGGCGGGCGCGGGGCGCCCCGCCGCCGCGCCGCGCCCCTGGATGATGCTGAGGACCTCCTCGGCCATGATCGACGCCGCGGCGTACTGGAGCGGCACCACCGTGATGGTGGATTCGAGTCCGGGGACGTCCACCTCCTTGACGATCTTCATCAAACGGTCGATGTTCGAGGCGGAGTCCGAGACGATCAGGATGTTCCCGGGGGGGTAGGCGATCACGCTCGCGTTCTTGCCCGCCAGCGCCTGCGCGAGGCCCTTCACTTCCTCGAGCGCGGCGTACTGGAGGGGGATGAGCTGCGTCACGAACGCCTCGTCGGGGACTCGCTCCCGCAGCCCCTCCTCGGTTTCGAACTCCACCGGGCTCTTCACCGCCTCCTGCCGGGGAACGATCTTGATGATGTCGCCGACCGGAACGGCCGCGAGACCGCGGACCTCGAGGATCGATTCGAGGATCTTCGGGAGCCCCTCCACGGGGATCTTCATCGGGGACATCACGGAGACGTTGCCGCGGACCTGGTCGCTCAGGAGGAAGTTCTTGCCCATCAGATCGCTGAAGAGCTTGATCACCGTCTTGATCTCGACGTTGTCGAGGTCGAGCTGCACCAGCGCGGATTCGTCTTCCGCGCCGCCGTCCGCGAGCGGTTCCGCGGCGAGCGGGTTCGCGGCGAGCGCCGCGCACGCGGCGGCGAGAAGAAGCAGTGCCTTCATCGGTTGTCCCTCGCGGTGTCGTTCCAGGATCATCGGCGGATCGTCCGCTCCCCCGTCCCCTGCGGGATCGTCTTGAGCTCGGGGGGGTAGCTCTCCAGCGATTCGCTGGTTCCCTGGCGGTCTATGACGACGCGGTTCCTGATGATCTCGACGATCTTCGCCCCGCCCGTGTCGGGGATCACGTCGTTCTTGACGTACGTCTCCGTCTTCCGGGTCTTCTTGTTGTAGATGATCGCCCGCACGATCTTGTCGCGCGGAGAGACGGTGGTCCCCTGCAGTTGGAGCTCCATCGGCGGCAGCGGGACGGGTGTCGGGGGGATCGGGGTCGGCTCGGGCGGCCTGGCGACGACGTCCTTGTTCCTGAAGATGTCCGCCTGTTCGATCACCCCGTAGTCGCCGCGCGGACGGCGCGCCGCCGCCCCGCCTCCGCCCGGAACGGCGGCCGGCTCCTCCGCGCGCTTGGCGGGGATAGGCGCGGGCGGCGGGGAGACGAAGGCGCCCCAGCAGGCCCAGACGAGGGCGAGGGCGAGGGCGATATTCACAAAGTGGATCGGTCTCGGGGCGATCACCGCGCCCCCTCCTTCTCCAGCCGCCCCGGCAGGTCGGCCCGCTTGATCTCCCGCCCCAGCATCCGCCCCTCGGCGGCGAGGCGCGACGGGGGCCACTCGTCGATCGCCCGCGCGAGGCGCGCCGCGTCCGCGGCGAGCGCCCGCCGCCCGGCGGCGAGGTTCTCCGCCGAGGAGAGGCGTTCAGCCCTCGAGAGGAGCCGCCGCGTCTCGACGCGCCTCTTCACCCCGAGCCAGCACGCTTCGTCGCCGGCCTCGGCGCAGCGCAGCGTCTCCGCCACGACCGCCCGAAGGTCGCGGAGGAACGGCTCGACGTCCCCCCCCCGGGCGAAGGTGCCGCCCATCTCCTCGACCGCGAGTCCCGCGTCGCGACGGGCGGCTCCGGGGCCGAACGCGAAGCGGAGGACCGCGATGCAGACGAGACAGGCCGCCGCCGCGCCGGCAAGGAGACGGGGGCTGAAGAAGCGGCCTGCCCGATCCGGGGACGCCGCCGATCCCCGGGACGCCTCCGCCGCCTCGCGGACGCCCGCCCACACCCGCGCGCCCGGTTCCGCGCGCGGAAGGGCCCGGAGCGCCGCGCAGAGTTCCTCGGCCTTGCCGGCGGCCCGTCTGCAGCGCGGACACCCAGCCGTGTGGCGGCGAACCTCCTCCGCCTCGCCCTCCGCAAGCTCGCCGAGCGCGCAGGACAGCAGTATATCAAAATCGAGCGGACAGTTCATATCCGCATCCCCTCTCGCGGCGCGAGTCGCGCCCGTATCAGTGGAACTCGGCGAGTCTGTCGCGCAGCGCCCGCACGCCGGCGTGGAGGCGGGACTGCACGGTGCCCATGGGGATGCCGAGCACCCCCGCGATCTCCGCGTACGGCATCGACTCGAGGAAACGGAGCGCGACGACCTCCCGCTGCTCGTGGGGGAGCGCGGCAACCTCCGCGACGAGCCGGTCGCGGAACTCGCGGCCCGCGGCATCCGCCCGCGGAGAGGCCGTGCGGGCAACCGGCTCCGCCGCCCCGAAGACGCCCTCCGCCCGGAAACCGAGCCGTCTCCGCCGCCCCGCTTTCCTGATCTCGTCGCGGCAGAGGTTCGCCGTGATCGCGTAGGCCCAGGCCGAGAAACGTTTCCCCGGGTCGAAGTCGCCCGCGTGCCGGTGTATCCTGATGAACGCCTCCTGGAGCACGTCTTCCGCCAGGGCGCGGTCCCCCACGGCGTACAGCGCGTAGGTCATCAGGCGAGTCCGGTACCGGTCGTACAGCTCCCGCAGGGCGCCGACGTTTCCCGCCGCCGTGTCCGCGAGCAGTCCCTCGTCAGTTCTGTCCATTGGATGGTACGTGTGAGGCCGGGATTTGTTCGCCGCGGCCCGCCCGGCGGGCCTCGAGCGCGGCGAGTTTCCTCCGCGCGCTTCCGTGGGAGGGGTCGATCAGGAGCGCCTCCTCCAGGAGCAGGATCGCCCCGTCGACGTCGCCGCCCCGCTCGCGGAGCAGGGCGAGGTTGAAGCGGGCGGCGAACGAATCCGGGGAGAGGAGGCGCGCCTGCCCGTACGCGGCGGCCGCCCCCGCTTCGTCCCCCTCCCGCTCGCACAGCACGCCGAGGTTGGACTGGTAGTCGGCGGAGCGTGGATCGATCCTCGCCGCCTCCTCCAGCTCGCGCCGGGCGGCTGCGGCGTCCCCCGACGAGAGGAGGGCGAGACCGAGCGCCTCGCGGGCGCAGGCGTTTAGGGGGGCGATCCGGAGCGCCACACGGGCCTCCCGGACCGCCCCGGCGAAATCGCCGCGGAGGCGGAAGATCTCCGAGAGGTTGATGCGGGGCTCGGCGTAGGTGCGGCTCATCGCGGCCGCCACGCGGAACTCCCCCTCCGCCGCGGCGAGGTCGCCGTCCTGCGCCGCCATCACCCCGAGGAAGGTATGCGCCTCGGGGAGGCGCGGGCGTCGGGCGAGGGCGTCGCGGAAGAGGCCGCGCGCGCGATCCCTCTCCCCGACCCTGAAGAGGAACTCGCCGAGGCGGAGCTCGGCGAGGGGGAACGGGCCGCGGGACGGGATTCCCGGGAGCGGGCAGGAGGAGGGATCGATGCGCGGGAAACGCGGCAGCGCGCCGTGCGGCAGGAAGACGACGCTGCGGTCGTCCGCGTAGACCGGCCGCCAGCGCGGACTGCGCCAGAGCGCGGGGAGGAGCGCCTTGACGTCGCGGGAGGTGTGCGTGAAGAGGAGCGCCTCGACGCCGTACTCGTCCGCGAGCGCGTCGAGGGAGCGAAGATCGCCCATCGCGTCGAGGTAGCGCCTGAGGAGCGACTCCCCGTAGACGAGGTTCCGGCCGTCGATGAAGATGGCGCGCCGCGGATGTTGGACGCTCGCGACGTAGCTCCCGATCTCGTAGTTGCAGAAGAGGTTGCCGCCCGCCCCGGCGGCGTCGAGGAACGCCAGCGCCTCGTCAGGGTAGGCGATCTCGGATTTCCCGAGGCCGAACCGCTTCAGGCTGCGCTGGCGGAAGTAGAGGCCCCCGGTCACCGCGTCGCGGGAGAGGGCGACGAGCGCCGCCGCGAGGGCCGCGGTCCACACGCCGGCGAGGAGAAACGAGAGGCGGGGGGCGCGTCGCCGGAGTCGGGTCCACAGGCAGCCGAGGTTGTAGGCGAGCCCGGGGGCGACGAGGACGGCGAAGAGGGGGAGGTGGCGCCTCGATTTCAGGGAGAGCGCCGCGAAGAGGACCGCGATCGCGAGGTGCGCCGGACGGATCCGGAACGCGTTGAGGAGGAAGGCGGCCGCCGTGGCGGCGGCGGCGATCTTGAAGAAGAAAAACGAGGAGGGGGAGGGGAACGCCGCCGACGGCGGCGTCCATGGGATGACGGTTTCGCCGAAGAGCGGCGTGCCGACCTGGCGCCACGGCTGGACGAGGACCGCGGGGCCGTACGGAGTCGCGAAACAGGCGAGGAGGCATGCCGCGAACAGCGCGGCGTGCCGCCGCCGTTCCCCGCGGGGGGCGAGCCGCCCGTCGGCCCAGTAGAGGAGGACGAGCAGGGGGCCGAGGGGGAAGGAGGGGTGCATGTTGACCCAGAGCGCCTGGAGGGGGACGAGGATCCACGGCGTTGTGCCATGCCGGTCGAGGGAGGCGACGAAGACCGCCGCGAGGAGGAGGGCGAACAGCTGCGGCTTCATTAGGAAGCCGTCCTGGGCGACGAGGAGGGCGAGGGCGAGCACCCCGCACACGAGCGGGGGAGGGGCGTCGCGGCGGCAGGCGCGGTAGAGGCCGGCGAAGATGCTCGTGACGAGCGCGAGGCGGAGGAGGCAGAGGCCCGCCGCGCCGCCCGCCCGCCAGGCGATCCAGAGGGCGGCCTGCGCGAGCCAGTGCACGTCCACCCACGGGCGTCCCGCGGCGCTGTAGGAGAAGCTGTCGAAACGCGGGAGTTCGAAGAGGCGGCAGATCCGCTCCCCGACGCGCAGGTAGAGCCACAGATCGGTGTCGATGAGCCGAAAGCAGCCGAGGGCGGCGACGGCGGCGAAGAGGAGGGCGACGGGAACGGAGGCGACGAGCCGCTTCATTAGACAATAATTGTAGCACAGGGCAGCGGCCCGATGCAGCGCGGTCACCTGGCGATCAGGGCCGCGAGCCGGCGGCGGCCGGAGCCGTCCGGCGGGAGGGCGGCGATGCCGAGGGCGTCGCCGGCGTCGTCGAGGGCGGACGCGTCGGCGCGGAACGCGGGTTCGACGGGGGAGCCGTCCGCGGGCAGGAAGGAGAACGGCGCGGCGTAGAAGAGCATCTCGAGGCGGCCCCGCGCGCCGCGCGCCAGCGCCGCGATCTCGCGCCGCCCCCCGAGCCCCTCCAGCACGGCGAACCCCTCGACGCGCGCGCAATCGGGCGCCGTCCACGAACGCAGGAAGGACAGGACGAACCCGCCGCCGGGGCGCCGGGCGGGCAGGAGATGGGCGACGGAGATCAGCTGGTCGCCGGTGCGTTGCTTCTCGAAGACCGCGAAGGCGTCATCGAACCCCTCCCCGGCCGGGCCCAGCGGGGCGAACGCGACGACCTCATCGGCCCCGTCGAGCGGAAAGAGGCGCATCGTGATGCCGTCCGCGTCCCCGGATTCCGGGGGTATCGCGCCGAGCGCGAGCGCCGCGCCCTGTTCAGTCGAGACGATCGCGGCGAGGCGCGGCCCCTCGCCCGGCCGCGCGGGCGGGAGGGCCGACACCGCCCGCACCCTGCCCGGGTTGAGGCCGCCGGCGTGGATCGGGATTTCGCGCGCGCCTGTTCCGTCGGCGGCGGGGAGGCGGAGGGCGAAGACGCCGCCGGCCGCGAAGACGACGCCGGGGAGGGCCCCGGGGAACGGGCAGGGGGCCGCGAAGATCTCCCCGGCGCGGAGCGGGGGACTTCCGCCGAGGGGGCGGAGCGCCCCGCCGCGGAGGTCGAGGGAGAAGGTCTGGATGGAGAGGGCGGCCTGCGGAAGGATCCGCGGATAGGCGGCGCGGAGCCCCTCGAGTTCGTCGTCGGAGAGGAACGTCTTGTCGCGCTCGTCGAGGCCGATGTACTCGTACATCGTTCGCCCGGGGGTCGAAACGTCGTCGAGGCCGAGGAAGTGCCCGATCTCGTGCGTCGCCGCGTTTCGGATGTCGAGCGTCCCCGGCGTGCCGTCCGCGGACCAGCGGTAGTCGCGGGCGTTCAGGAGGATCTCGGCTTTGACGATGGCGCCATCCTCGCGGCGGTAGTGGAGACGCGTCTTGGCGATGGTGAGGCGGTCATACGGCCAGTCATCCCGCAGCCAGATCACCATGCCCGCGGCGGCGGCATCGGCATCAGGCGCGATGCCGGCGAAGCGAAACCGCACGTCCGCCGTGCCGACGCCTTCCCAGGCCGCAAAGGCGTCCTGGATCGCCCCGACCGCGCCTTCGTCGGGGATCTCGTTGCCGCCGGGGCACACGATGGCGTAGGGGATCGGATCAGGCGAACGCTCCCAGCGCAGCGGGGTTCCGTCGGGCGCCCGGCGGAACTCGTAGCCGGGCGACGGCGCGGCGGCGCACACGGCCGCCGCCGCCCATGCGGCAACGATGCCGCCCCGCCCTGTCGCCTTCCAGCCCATTTGGGGTCAGGTCCTTATTTATTATTTTAGCACGTTGAATCCTGGATGAAAATTCGATCGCAGATACGTGGTACACTAATAAATAAGGGCCTGACCCCGCCGGGGGGCGGATCAGTCGACGATGCCGCGGGCCCGGAGTTCGGCGGTGGCCTTGTCCACGAGGTCGATCGCGACGGCCTGTTCGCTCCAGCGGATCAGCTCCTCCATCCCCTCGCGGAACGAGACCCTCGCCCTGAAGCCGAGCGTTTCTTGTATCTTCGCCGTGTCGGCGATGCAGTGGCGGACATCGCCCTTCCTGAACTTCTTCGTGATCTGCGGCGTGATCTTCTTCCCGCAGATCTCGGCGATCGTCTCGGCGATCTCCAGGATCGTGGTGACCTTTCCCGAGGCGACGTTGAACATCCGGTAGTCGGCCTTCGGGTTCTCCAGGGCGAGCATGTTGGCGCGGACGATGTCGTGCACCGAGATGAAATCCCTCGACTGGAGCCCGTCCTCGAAGACGATTGGGGGCTTGTCGTTCTTGATGCGGCTCATGAAGATCGCCGCGACCCCGGTGTACGGGTTCGAGAGGGACTGGCGCGGGCCGTAGACGTTGAAGTAGCGCAACGCGACGGTCGGGATGTCGTAGGTGCGCCCGATGTTGAGGCACATATCCTCCTGCACCATCTTGGTGATGGCGTAGATCGAGTTGACCAGCCGCTCGTCGGTCTCCCGGATCGGCACCGGCGTGAGCGCCCCGCCGCAGCCGGGGCAGCGGCACTCCCACTCCTCCCGCCGGAACTGCTCCTCGGTCCTGAGCGGCGGCCGGACCCTCCCGCATCGTGCGCAGGAGTAGACCCCCTCCCCGTAGCTGCTCATCGAGGCGGCGACGATGAGCTTCTTCACCCGGTGCGGCCGGTTGGCGAGGATGTCGAGGAGGTTCCCCGTGCCGCTGAGGTTCACGTCGACGTAGTATTTGATCGCGTACTGCGACTGGCCGACCCCCACGGCGGCGGCGTGGTGCGAGACGGCGTCCATCCCCTCGACGGCCTTGTGCAGGGCGTCGTAGTCGCGGACGTCGCCTTTGACGAACTCGGCCTTCGGGTTCAGGTGCGCGGGCGGCTTCCCCCCCGGGTGCACCTGCGGGTCGAGGTTGTCGAAGATCCGCACCGTGTGCCCGTCGGCGATCATCCGATCCGTCAAGAAGCTCCCGATAAACCCGGCGCCGCCGGTGACAAGTATTCTCATCTCTCCTTCTCCGTTGTCCGTGGGTTCAGGTCCTTATTTAGTATATTAACCGCGTATCCGGCCTGGTCTTTGACCGGTTTCACGCCTGTTAAAATAAGAAATAAGGACCTGACCCCACATGCGATGCTCACGGTTTGCCGCCCAGCTCCATCTTCCGCACCCGGTAGAGCGCGTCCTCGATCAGCCGGCGGTTCGAGGAGATGATGTCGGCGACGAGGCCGATGAGCAGGACCTGGAACCCGACGATGGTGAAGATGGCGGCGAAGATCAGCGACTGGAGGTGCCCCTGGCCGCTCCCGGTGAGGTAGAAGAAGAGGAAGCGAAGGGCGAGGAGCGCCCCGGCCCCGAGGCCGATGGTGCCGATGAAGATGAAGACCTTGAACGCCTCGTACATCGTGTAGATGCGCACCATCGTGCTCAGCGAGCGCTTCACGTACTCCCCCATCGACGAGAAGAGCCGCGACTCGCGCGCCTCCCGGTTCGTCCGCACCGGCACGTGGGCGATGGCAAGGTTCTTCTTTCCCCCCTGGATGATCGACTCGAGGGTGTAGGTGAACTGCGAGACGATGTTGATCCTGAGCGCCGCCTCGCGGTTGTAGGCGCGGAAGCCGCTCGTGCAGTCGGGGATCTCGGTGCCGGAGATCCGCCGGACCGCCCAGCTTCCCCAGCGCTGGAGGAACCGCTTCAGCGGGGAGAAGCGGGGGAACTCGTCGATCCGCCGGTCGCCGACCACCATGTCGGCCTCCCCGTCCAGGATCGGCTTGATGAGGGCCGGGATGTCAGCGCCGCAGTACTGGTTGTCCGCGTCCGTGTTGACGATGATGTCCGCGCCGGCCTTGAGCGCGGCGTCGAGGCCCGCCATGAACGCCTGGGCGAGCCCCTTGTGCCCCCGGAAACGGACCAGGTGCCGCACGCCCGCCTCGCGGGCGACCTCCGCGGTCCGGTCGGTGGAGCCGTCGTCGACGATGAGGATCTCGACCTCGTCGACGCCGGGAACGCCGCGGGGGATATCGCGAATCGTCGAGGCGAGGAACGGCTCCTCGTTGTAGCACGGGATCTGCACGACAAGTTTCATCGGAAAGATACTACCCGTTTTCGTGTGAATGTTCAACGCCGGGGATGAAGAGGAGGGAGGCCATCCCCGGCAGCGTGAGCAGGCAGACGAGGACGAAGAAGGCGGGGTAGCCGAGCCGCTCCTGCAGGAAGCCGCTCGCCGCGCCCGGGAGCATCATCCCGAGCGCCATCAGGCCGGTGGAGATGGCGTAGTGCGCGGTCTTGAACGGCTCGCGCGCGGCGTACATCAGGAAGACGGTGAAACCGGTGAAGCCGAGGCCGTAGCCGAACTGCTCCAGCGCCACGAGCCCGAAGACCCGGGGGAGGGACGGCCTCGCCGCGGCGAGGTAAACGTAGCCGAGGTCGGGGAGATTGAGGGCGAGCGCCATCGGCCAGATGCAGCGCCGGAAGCTGAATCGGGCGATCAGCAGGCCCCCCAGCACGCCCCCGGCGAGGAGGCTGCAGGTCCCCGCCGTTCCGTAGATGAGGCCGTACTGTTCCGTGGAAAGACCGAGGCCGCCGCGCGCGGGCGCGTCGAGGAGGAACGGTCCCGTCATCTTGACGAGCATCGCCTCCCCGAGCCGGTACAGGAGGATGAAGGCGAGCACCGCCGCGACGCGCGGCTGGGCGAGGTACGAGCGGAAGACGGCGATGAACGCCCCGGCGTCGCCGGGCGCCCCGCGTCTGTCCGCCGCGGGGCGGGGGAGGTACCAGGCGTGGAAGACGGCGAGGGCGACGAACAGGGCGCCCGCCGCGGCGAGGGCGGCGATCCATCCGAGGGACACGGTCCCCGTCATCCGCTCGATGCGCCCGGCGAACACGACGAGGCCGCCCGAGGCGAAGAGCATCGCGATCCGGTAGGCGGTGCTGCGGACCCCCGCGAAGAACGCCTGTTCCCTCCGGGCGAGGCCGAGCATGTAGAACCCATCCACGGCGATGTCGTGCGTGGCGGAGGCGAAGGCGATCAGGGCGAAGACGGCGATGGAGAGGGCGAAGAAGAACGGCGACCGCAGGGCGAGCGCCGCGCCGCAGAAGCCGGCGGCGAGGAGGAGCTGCGTGCCGACGATCCACCTCCGCTTGGTGAGGCGCGTGTCCACGAGCGGCGCCCAGAGCATCTTGACGACCCACGGGAGGTAGAGGAGGCTGGTCGCCAAGGCGTTGAGGCGGTTCGGGATCCCCATCGTCTTGTAGAGGGCGATCGAGACGGTATTGACGACGACATACGGGACCCCCTCGGCGAAGTACGCCGTCGGGACCCAGACCCAGGGCGAACGCCGCGGGGCGGATGGAACGGGATCCATGGCGCGGACACTATAGCATAGTCGCCCCCCTTCCCCGTTCGTTCTTGAAACAGGTGGGGGCAGGCCGTATACTTGCGCCGCGCGGCGGGGGTCCGCCCGGGGGAGGCGGGGAGATGGGCGACGGCGGCGTGTCGGTGATCATTCCCGTGAAGAACGCGGCCCGTTACCTGGACGCGCAGCTCGGCCGCGTCTTCTCCCAGGAGGGTGCGCCGGTCCCCGAGGTGCTCCTGATCGACTCGGGTTCCGCCGACGACACCCTCTCCGTGGCCGCGCGATACCCGGTCAGGGTCGTCTCGATACGGCCGGAGGAGTTCAACCACGGCGAGACCAGGAACCTCGGCGCCCGGGAGTCGCGCGGAAGGTTCCTCGTCTACCTGACGCAGGACGCCCTGCCGGCCGACGCCGCGTGGCTCGCCGGCCTGCTCTCGCCGCTGCGCAAAGACCCGGCGGTCGCGGGCTCGTTCAGCCGGCACGTCCCGCACCCCGGCTGTTCGCTCCCGCTCAGGCGCCAGCTCGAGGAGGGGTGGCCCCAGGGGGGCGGGCTCGAGCGGATCGTCAAACGCGTCGGTTCCCCGGAGGAGCTCGAGCGCCGGAAGCCGCACTACGTCTACTTCGCCAACACGAGCTCCTGCCTGCGGCGGGAGGTCTGGGAGCGGTTCCCGTTCCGGCACGTCGAGTTCGGGGAGGACGTCGACTGGGCGGAGCGGGTGCTCCTGGCCGGCTACGCGCTCGTCTACGAGCCGTCCTCGGCCGTGATCCACAGCCACGACTACCCGCTCCGCGAGCAGCTCCGGCAGCATTACGACTACGGGCGTTTCGTCCGGCAGGCGCGCCTCGCCCCGAGGATCGCGGCGGGGCAATCGCTCAAGACCGCCCTCGTGGCGGTGAGGGACGATCTCCGCTACGCCCGGCGGAAGAGGCTGCCGGCGCCCCGGCTCCTCTACAGCGTTCCGTACCACGCCGCCTGCGTGCTCGGGCGCTGGCTCGGGGAGCACTCGGATTCGCTCCCCGCCCGCCTGCGCGGGGCGCTGTCGCGCCAGCGTACGCTGCAGCGGCGGTAGCCGCCGCGGGGGGGACGGGAGGCCGGCGGAACGGGGGCCCGCCAACGCGATGAAGATACTGTTCGTGGTCAACGGCTACCCGCCGACCGCCGTGGCGGGGACCGAGCTGTGCGCCCGGCGGCTCTGCGCCGCCCTGAAGGAGCGCGGGCACGGCGTCTCGGTCCTCGCGCGCGAGGAGCGCCCGGGCTGGCCGGAGTACACGGTGCTGCGGGGCGCGCTCGACGGGATCCCGGTGGTCCGCGTCGTCAACAACTTCACGCGGCTCGAGAAGCGCGGCTGCTTCGAGCACCACCCGCGCGTCGAGGAGCTTTTCGCGCAGATGATGGACGCGGAGCGGCCCGACCTCGTGCACGTCCAGCACCTCGCGGGGACCTCCTGGGGGATCCCCGGCATCGTGCGAAGCCGCGGGGTCCCGCTTGTGATCTCCCTGCACGACTACTGGTACGCCTGCGTGCGGGTGCAGCTCCTCCGGCCCGACGGGAGGCGCTGCCCCGGACCCGACGGAGGGAGGAACTGCGCCCGCCACTGCGCGCGCGGCGCGCTCGCCGCCCTCGGCGCGGCGGCGCTGGAGCGGTCCCGGCAGCTCTCCGGGTACACGGGGCGCATCCCAGGGGAGCGGGCGTGCCTCGCCGCGCTCGCCTTCCTCCAGCCGATCCTCTTCCGCGGGAGGTCGCGCCGTCTCCACCTGCGTCTCGAAGAGCGGTGCCACAGGCTGCTCGGCGCGCTCGCGGATGCGGACGCGCTCGTCGCCCCCTCGCCGCGCGCCCGCGAGATCTACGCCTCCATCGGGATCCCCGCGGAGAAGATCACCGTCATCCCCCACGGCGCGCCCCCCGCCCCGCGTCCCCCCGCGGGCGGCGGCCTGCCGCCGTACGACGGTTCGCGCCCCCTCGTCATCGGCTACGCGGGCACGATCATGCCGCACAAGGGCGTCGTCGACCTGCTCGCCGCGGTGCGCCGGCACCCGCCGTCGAAGGTCCGCCTCGTCCTGCACGGGAGGGCGTACCCCGCCCGCTTCGAACGCTACTTCAGGAAGGCCGCCGGGCGCCTCCCGAAGGGGCAGGCGGCCGTTTTCGGAATGTACGGGCCGGAACAGCTGCCCGGCATCCTCGCGGGCGTGGACATCCTCGCGATCCCCGCCCTCTGGCACGAGACGTTCAACCTCGTCCTCTGGGAGGCGTGGGCCGCCGGCGTTCCGGTGCTCGCCTCCCGCGTCGGCGCGCTCCTCGACAGCGTGCGGGACGGCGTCGACGGGCTCACCTTCCCGCCGGGAGACCGCCGGGCGCTCGCGGAGAAGATCGGGGAGCTGTGCGGGCGGCCGGCCCTCCTCCGCGAACTCAGGAACAACCTGCCCCGTTTCCCGATCGGCATCGGGGAAAACGCGCGCCGGTACGAGGAGCTGTACGCGCGCCTCCTCGCCAAAGAGGCGGCGAAGGGCCCGGACGGGGGTGGGCGATGACCGCGCCGGGCGGCGTCGCGGCGGTGGTGCTCAACTACCGCCGCCCCGACGAGACGATCGACTGCGTGCGCTCGCTTCTCCTGTCGGAGGGGGGCGCCCCGGAGATCATCGTCGTCGACAACAACTCCGGCGACGGTTCCGCGGAACGGATCCGGCGCGCGTTTCCCGCCCTGCGCCTGCTCCAAACCCCCCGCAACCTCGGCTACGCGGGCGGCAACAACGCCGGGATCCGGGCCGCGCTCGACGGCGGGGCGGCGTTCGTCTTCGTCCTCAACAACGACTGCACGGTCGACCCCGGCGCGGTCGAGGCGCTCGTCGGGGAGGCGCGCCGTTCAGGGGCGGGGATTACGAGCCCCAAGGTGCACGACGCGCGCCGCCCCGGGGTCATCCAGTACGCGGGGTACCGGAACCTCCACCTCCTCGCTCAGGGGATCCCGGTCGGGGAGGGGAGGAGGGACCGGGGGCAGTACGACCGCGCGCGCGACCTGAACGCGGCGCCCGGCTGCGCGATCCTCTTCTCCCGGCGCCTCCTCGAGGAGGTCGGGCTCTTCGACGAGAGGTTCTTCTGCTACTCGGAGGAGCTCGACCTGTGCCGCCGCGCGCGCGAGGCGGGCTTCAGGATACGCTACGCCCCGCGGGCGCTGGTGCGGCACCGCGGCGCGGCGACGCTCGACGCCCGAAGCCCCGACTACGTCTACTACCTCACCCGGGGGCGGCTCATCTACGCCCGGAAGCATCTGAACTGGGCGGCGTTCGCCCTCCTCTTCCTCCCCTGGTTCGCCGCCGTGAAGCTCGTCAAGCCCGCCGCCTGCTTCGCCCTCCGCGGACGGTGGGACTGCATCGGGGCGCTTCGGCGCGCCGTCTCGTGGAACCTACAACACAGGATTGCACGGGGGCCGCGGGAGGGGGCGGCGTGCGCCTTGGATGGAGGCGAAGCGGCGCGGACCTCCCCGTCCGCGCATCCGGGCGGACCCGCAACGGGGCCGGTGCCATGAAGCTGCTCGTTCTCACCAAGCGCTACACCTCGGCGAAGGATATCGCCCGCGAGAATGTCGGGCGGCCGTACTGTCTCTTCGCCGCCCTCCGCGCGCACGGCCACGAGGTGCGCTTCCTTCTCGGCGACTACACCGAGAAGGCGTCGTTCGACATCCACAAGGACGGCATCCCGCTCAGGGTTCGGCCGCTCTCGCCGCGTCGCTTCTTCTCCTTCCGCCGGGAGGTGTCGCGGGAGCTGGAGGAGCGCGGCGCCGACCTTCTCGTCGCCGAGGGCGACCCGCTCTTCGCCCTGCTCGCGGACCGGCCCTGCCGGACCGCGGGCGTCCCGCTCGTCTACGACCTGATGGACAACTACGAAACCTACGCCATCCACCGGATCCCCGGCTTCCGGCTGCTCGACCGGCGGCTTCTGCGGAGGGCCGATTTCGTCATCTGCGTGACCGACGCGCTCCGGAGGCGGATCGCCCCGGTGCGGCGGGAACGGGTGGGCGTCGTGGGGAACGGGGTGGACATCGAGAGGTTCAAGCCGATGGACCGGCGGGCGTGCCGGGAGAGATTCGGCCTCCCGCCGTCCGCTCCCGTGGTCGGCTACTTCGGGTTCCTCTCCGGCTACAAGGGGATCGACCTCCTCCTCGAGGCGCACCGGATCCTCCGCCGCGCGGGGTTCCCGGCCATTGTGCTCCTCGCGGGGCACCGGCGCGGCGGGACCCCCGTCGAGGGGGAGGGGGTGCACGACCTCGGCCTCGTCGCGCACGACCTGATCCCCGCCTGCATCAACGCCTGCGACGCCGTCGCCGTGCCGAACCCGTCCAACGACTACACCGACTGCTGCTTCCCGCTCAAGGCGCTCGAGGCGGCCGCCTGCGGGGTCCCGGTCGCCGCGACCGCCCTCGAACCGGTGCGGGATCTGTTCGGCCCGGCGTACCCGTGGCTGGCGCGCCCCGGCGACGCCGGGGATCTGGCGGTGAAGCTTCGCGAGGCGTGCGGCGGGCGCGGCGAAGGCCTCCGCGCGCTCGCCGAATCGCACACCTGGGAGCGCCTCGCGGGCGATCTCGCGGCGGCGCTCGCAAAGCTTCCGGGCACGAGGGGGTGAGCCGCCGACGCCGTCCGGCCTCGCCTCCGCGTACGGTAGCAGGGCATCGCGGCGGATCCTCGCCGCGGTGAGATGGGGCACGGAGAGAAGAAAGCGATGAAGGCGAAAACCGGGAAGAAGGCCGCGGTGGCCGCGAAGAAGGGGACGCGGTTCTCGTGCGGCGTGTGCGGCATCGGCGTGGTCGTCGACGAGGTGTGCGGCTGCGTGGACACGTGTGATATCGTCTGCTGCGGCTCCCCGATGGCCACGAAAAAGAAATGACGCGCCGTACGGCGGCATTCGCGCTGCTCGCCCTCGTCGCGCTGCTCTGCGCGTACGGCGGTCTGTACGCGCCGGGGCCCACGCTCGACGAGTGCCTCGCGGATCCCGGCGCGTTCGACGGGGCGGTCGTGTACGCGCCCCGGGAGTCGGTCATCGGCCGGGTCACGGACGACGGCTTCACGCTCAGGTGGCGCGGCAGGGAGGTGCCGGTCAGGGGGATCGCACGGAACGCGCGGCCGGGGACCTACGTGGGCGTGCGGGGGAAATTCCGCCGCGGCGGCTGGATCGAGGCGGAGGCGGTGCATGTCGGCCGCTGGCGGCGGATGAAGATGGCGGTCTCGATCGTCGCGGCGGCGGCGGTCGGCGTGTTGCTCGTACGAAGATTCAGGTGGGACGGGGAACAGCGCGGCTTCGCGCCGAGATGACCCTTCGGAGGATTCGGAGGGGCGGCAATGCCATGATCTCCGTGCGGGCCGGCCGCGGATCGGGAAGCGGCCCCGCCCGTGTGAATTGACGCGCCTGTCCTCCCCCGGCGGGATGGATGCGCGCACTTTTCAATCGCCTAGACAAGAGGATGCACAGGGGGGGCGTTTTTTTTGTGTTCATTGTCAACCCGGGGATGGATAATGGTTGACAAATGCCTTCCACGGACGGAACCGTCTCACACGCGCTCGCGGCGATACGCGCGGGGAGAAAGATCTCCCGCCTCGCGGCGCTCCGGCTCGCGAAGGCGCCCCTCGCCGACCTCATGCGGGGGGCGGACGCGCTCCGCCGGGAGCGGTTCGGGGACCGCGTCTCCCTCTGCGCGATCGTGAACGCGCGCGCGGGCCTCTGCGCGGAGGATTGCGCGTTCTGCGCGCAGTCGACGCGGCACGCGGCGCGCACGCCGGTGCATCCGATGCGGAGCGCGAAAACGCTCCTCGAGGCGGCGCGGAAGGCGCGCGGCATGGGCGCCTTTCGTTTCGGGATCGTCACCAGCGGCCGCGCGGCGGGCCGCGAAGACGCGGCGCGGGTTCGCGGGGCGGTCAGGGCGATACGGCACAACGGCCCGGTCAGCCCCTGCGCCTCCCTCGGCGCGCTCCGGGAGGAGGATGCGCGGGCGCTCCGGGCCGCGGGCCTCGCGCGCTACCACCACAATCTCGAGACGTCCGCGCGCTTCTTCCCCTCGATCTGCGCCACGCACCTATGGGAGGACCGCGTGCGGACGGTGCGGACGGCGAAACGGGCGGGGCTCGAGGTCTGCGCGGGCGGGATCTTCGGCCTCGGGGAGACGTGGGAAGACCGGGTGGACCTCGCCCTCGCCCTGCGGGAACTCGGGGTCGAATCGGTCCCGGTCAATTTCCTGATGCCCGTCGAAGGCACGCCGCTCGAAAAGAGGCGTCCGCTCCGGCCGCCCGAAGCGCTGCGGATCATCGCCTTGTTCCGCTTCGTCCTCCCGCGCGCCGAGATCAGGGTCGCGGGGGGGAGGGAGCTCGCGCTCGGGCAGGCGCAGGAGAGGATCTTCGCGGCGGGGGCGAACGGGATGATGGTCGGGGACTACCTCACCACCAGGGGGCGGGGCATCGGCGACGACAGGCGGATGCTCGAACGCCTCGGACTGGAGGTCGAGCGGGCCGTCTAGGTAGGAGCTGCGGAGGGAGTAGGGGAAGAGTCATCTTTTAGCCGCGGAGTATCGCGGATCTTTGCGGATGCCTGTAGGGGCTTGTCAATCCGCAGCGAACAGATGACCTCTTCCTCCGCGCCCTCCTCGGCGGCGTCCATCATGAGAAAGAAGGTCGTGCTGGTGACGGGGGCGTCGCGCGGGCTCGGGGCGGCGACCGCCGCGGCGTTCGCCCGGGCGGGCTGGCGCGCGGCGGTGAACTACCGCGTTTCGCGCGAGGCGGCGGAACGCGTCGTCGCGGAGATCGCCGGGGCGGGGGGGGAGGCGTTCGCCTGGCGCGCCGACGTCGCGTCCGCGGGGGAGGTCGCGGCGATGACGGTGGAAATCGTCCGGCGCTGGGGGCGGCTGGACGCCCTCGTGGCCAACGCGGGGATCGCGCACGAGGCGCTCTGCGTATCGACGCGCGAGGCCGACTGGGACGCGGTGCTCGCCACGAACCTCAAAGGCGTTTTTCTCTGCGTGCGTGAGGCGGCGGCGGCGATGCTCCGGCGTGGATCCGGGCACCTGATCGCCGTCGGATCGCGGATCGGCCTCTCCGGCGGTAAGGGGGAGAGCGCGTACGCGGCCTCGAAGGCGGCGCTCGTCGGCTTCATCCTCAGCGCCGCGCGGGAGCTGGGCCCCTCCGGCATCCGCGCCAACGCCGTCGTCCCCGGGTTCATGCCCACGGAGATGGGGAGGTCGGCCTCGGAGGAGGCGCAAGAGCGCGCCCGCGCCGAGAGCGTTTTCGGCCGGCACGCGGACCCGCACGAGGCGGCGCGGTTCATCGTCAACCTCGCCGAAACGGAGGGGGTCTCGGGACAACTCTTCACGCTCGACGGGAGGATCCACCGGTGGAGTTGAGCGGGATGGAGACAGAACTCTCCTTGGAACTCGAGGCGCTGCGCGCGGCGGGGCTCTACCGCGAGACGCGGCTCGTGGAGGGGGCGCAGGGGCCGCGCGTCGAGCTCGACGGGCGAGAGCTCCTCTGCCTCTGCTCGAACGACTACCTCGGCCTCGCGGCGCATCCGGCGGTGCGGGAGGCCGCCCGGGAGGCGATCGCCCGGTACGGCTGGGGGAGCGGCGCCTCGCGCCTCGTCTCGGGGACGATGCGGCTTCACCGCGAGCTCGAGGAGGCGCTCGCCTCGTTCAAGCGCGCGGAGGCGGCGCTCCTCTTCCCCTCGGGGTACGCCGCGAACGTCGGGACCATCGCGGCGCTCGCCGGTGCGGGCGACACCGTGATCCTCGACAAGCTCGACCACGCGAGCATCGTGGACGGCGCCCGCCTCTCGGGCGCCTCCGTCAGGGTCTACCCGCACGGCGGCGTCGCGAAGCTCGCCCGCCTCCTGGCCGCGGGGCGAAGCTCGCGCAGGACGATCGTGGCCACGGACAGCCTGTTCAGCATGGACGGGGACCTCGCCCCGCTTCGCGAGATAGCCGCCGCCGCGCGACGGTACGACGCCTGGCTGATGGTGGACGAGGCGCACGCCACCGGCGTCCTCGGCCCGGATGGGCGCGGCGGGGCGGAGCTTCAAGGCGTGGAGGAGGCGGTGGAGATCTCGATGGGGACGCTCAGCAAGGCGCTCGGGGGGATCGGGGGGTTCGTGGCGGGCTCGGCGGCGCTCGTGGATTTCCTGCGGCACCGGGCGCGGAGCTTCGTCTACACCACCGCCCCGCCGACGGCCGCGTGCGCCGCGGCGCTCGCGGCGTTGAGGATCGTGCGGGAGCAGCCCCACCTGCGGCGCGACGTCCTCGCCCGCGCGGGGCGCCTGCGGGAGGGGCTCGCCGCGCTCGGGTTCGACACGATGGGGAGCGCGTTCCAGATCGTGCCGGTGCGCGTCGGGGAGGCGGAGGCCGCGGCCCGAATCTCGCGGGAGCTTCTCCTGGGCGGCATCCTCGCCCCCGCCATTCGGCCACCGACCGTGCCGAAGGGGTCGAGCCGCATCCGGCTGAGCGTCACCGCCGCGCACACGGACGCGGACATCGACCGGGTGATCGAGGCGTTTCGCGTCATCGCGGGGGAAGGATCGGGGCGTGCGGGGGTCTGACGCGCTTCCCTCTCTCATCCCCGCGAGTGGGAGGGGGGAGTGGGGGAGACATCCCCCGGATCAGAAATCGGGGAAACGCGCCGTGCCGCAGGGGAGGGGAGCCGTGAAGAACCGATCGCGCGCCGCGGCGGGGGAGAAGGACCGCCGTTTCGTCTGGCACCCGTTCACGCAGATGCGGGACTGGGTGCGGGAGGAGCAGCCGGTGATACAAGCGGCGAGGGGCTGCTGGCTGGAGGACACGAACGGGCGGCGGTACCTCGACGGGGTCTCCTCGCTCTGGGTCAACATCCACGGGCACCGGAAACGGGAGATCGACCGTGCGATTGTGCGGCAGCTCGGGAAGGTCGCGCACTCGACCCTTCTGGGGCTGGGGGGCGCGCCGTCCGCGGAGCTCGCCGAGCGGCTGGTCCGGATCGCCCCTTCCGGCATCGAGAAGGTCTTCTTCTCCGACGACGGCTCGACGGCGGTCGAGGTCGCCCTGAAGCTCGCCTTCCAGTACTGGCAGAACCGCGGCGGGCGCTGGAGGGGGAAAAGAAAGTTCGTCCGTCTCCCCAACGCCTACCACGGCGACACGCTCGGGGCGGTGAGCGTCGGGGGGATCGGCCTCTTCCACAAGGTCTACGGCCCCCTCCTCTTCCGGACGGTGGAGGGGCCGTCGTTCTACTGCTACCGCTGCCCGCTCGGGAAGCGGCGCGCCTCGTGCGGGCGCGAGTGTCTCTCGGCCCTCGCCCGACTCCTCGAACGGCGCGGGAAGGAGATCGCGGCGCTCATCATCGAGCCGCTCGTGCAGGCCGCGGGAGGGATGATCGTCGCGCCGGACGGGCACCTCGCCGCGATCGCGGAGCTCTGCCGCGCGCACGACGTCCTGCTCATCGCCGACGAGGTCGCGACCGGGTTCGGGCGCACGGGGACGATCTTCGCCTGCGAACGGGAGGGGGTGACGCCGGACCTCCTCGCCGTGGCGAAGGGGATCACGGGCGGCTACCTGCCGCTCGCCGCCACGCTCGCGACGCGGCGGATCCACGACGGCTTCCTCGCGCCGTTCCGCCTGAAGAAGACCTTCTTTCACGGCCACTCGTACACCGGGAACGCCCTCGCCTGCGCCGCCGCCCTGGCCAACCTCGATCTGTTCGAGAAGGAGCGCGTGCTGGAGCGTGTGCAGCCCAAGATCGCTTTGCTCGCGCGCTTGCTCCGGCGGATCGCCCTCCTCCCGCACGTCGGCGATGTACGGCAGTGCGGCTTCATGGCGGGGATCGAACTCGTGCGCTCCCGGCGCACGAAACGGGAGTACGCCTACGCCGCGCGCGTCGGCCACCGCGTCTGCATGCGGGCGCGCGACCACGGGGTCATGATCCGCCCGCTCGGGGACGTCATCGTGATACTCCCCCCGCTCTCCATCTCGCGCCGCGAGCTCGAATTCCTGTGCGGAGTGGTCGAGCGCTGCATCCGCGAGGAGACGGAGTGAGATGGGTGCTTCCCGGACGCCGCACCGCCGAGTTATCCACAGAAAACGGCACGTATCCACACCCCCAGGGCACACTTAAGTGTGCCCTGGGGAGATTGACGGGGAGGATTGATTAGTGGTAAGGGTTCTTATAACCGGTACGGACACAGGCGTGGGGAAAACGGTCGTCACCGCCCTTTTAGCCGCGTGCCTTCGGCGGCGCGGGGTGAACGCCGGAGTGATGAAGCCCGTGTCGAGCGGCTGCGTGCAGACCGATCGCGGCCTCGTGTCGCCCGATGCGATGCTGTTCGAACGCGCGCTCGGCCCGCTCGATCCGCCGGAGCTCGTCAACCCGGTCCGCTACCGGGCGCCGCTCGCGCCGTCCGTCGCCGCGCGAAAGGAGGGGAGGGCGCTGGACCTTCCGGCGCTCGACGCGGCGTTCGAGGAGATGTCGCGGCGGTATGACGTCCTCCTCGTCGAGGGCGTCGGCGGCCTCCTCGTGCCGCTCGAGGGGCGGTTCACCGTCGCCGACCTTGCCCTCCGCTGGAAACTCCCGCTCCTCGTCGTCGCCCGCCCCGGCCTCGGCACGATCAACCACACCGCCCTCACCGTTCTCCACGCGCGCGCACGCGACATCCCGGTGGCGGGATTCGTCTTCAACTCCTGCCGGTGCGATGCCCCTCCCCCCCGACAGGGCGTACGGGACGCGCGCGAACGGTCCGTGGAGCAAGCCGCGGAGGGAGAGGGCCTGTCCGCGGATAACGCCGCCTGCATCGGAGAGCTCTGCGAGGCGCCGTTCCTCGGCTCGATCCCCCGGGGCGGAGCAGATCCCGTCGCGCCGGATTCATGGGACCGCCTCCTCGCCGCCGTCGCCCCGATCGCGGATGCGTTGATCTCGCGAATCTGACGGCGTCGCCTCCAGCTTCTTTAAGAGTCCAATCTGGCATCCCCTATATACGAATGAAGCTGCTTAAAATGATGCTGCTTAAAATGATGCTTGACATCGACATTATACGGTTCATTATCTGTTCAAGGCAGTCGGCTCTATTGCATGAAGCAATCGGGAGGAGCGGTTATTGTGACTTCAGAACCCCGGTTGATCGGCATTCCTGCGGTAGAATCCTTGATCCTTTCCATTCGCGGTCGCAAAGTTATTGTCGATTCCGACTTGGCCGCGCTCTACGGCGTGACAAC
>JAAYCL010000032.1 GCA_012729785.1 Chlamydiota bacterium
CCAGCTCAGGAGGGCGGCGATGAACCAGGCCCGGTTGTTCAGGTTCCGCAAATGGGCGTACCAGGCAAACGTCATGAAGATATTGGAGAGCATCAGGAGGACGACGGTCTTCACGAGCACGGACATAGTCGGATCCTTTTCGTATGCGCGGTGTAGTTGGATGCGGCGCGCGAACGGATAGTATAGGAAAAGGCGTGAAGTGTGAAAAGGGTCAGAACGGCGAGGAAGGCGCGAACGGGGGGAACGGCGCAAAGGGCGGGAAGGTGCCGAAAAATCCGGACGGCGCGAGCGGCGGCACGCCCCGCGTTCGATCGATCTCGAAACGACAAACGCCCCGGACGCGCGGCGCCCGCCCCCCGTCCCCGCTCAGTCCGTTACCGTGAGGTACTGCTCGTCCAACTCGAATGCGCTCCCCACCCCCGTCACCCGCGCGCCCTCGTCCGCAAGTCCGAGGATGACCCGGTATCGGCCCGCAACCCCGGGAGGCACCTTCATCTGGAGCAGCGTCCCGTCATACTCCCCGAACAGGAACACCTTGCGCGCGATCGGCTCCACGCCGGGCACGAGAGAGTTTCCGAACCGGATCGAGTAGACGCCCGCGGGGCCGAGCAGCACGGCGTAGGCGTCGAACTTCCATTTCAATATCGGCATTACCGCCGCCTTCACCACGAGCGTATTGCCCGCGGCAAGATCGGTGCCGTTCGTCGTGACCTGTACGAGCTTGTCCGGCACGGGCGTCGGGCCCGGCATCGGCGTGGGCGTCGGGGATCCGACGCTGTCGTCTACATGGAAGGAGTCGTGTCTGAAGTCCCTCCCCGAGAATGAATAGGTGTAACCATCGGTGGTGATCGTGATATCCCCGTTCGCCCGGTGGACGGGGTACCCTTCTCCATTCTCATAGTCGCGGGCATAGTAGATCGTCTTCACCTCGGCGTATTTCAGGTTGTCCAGCGTCTCCAGATGGGGGCTCGATGCACTGCCGCAGACGACGGCGTACTCGGGCCTGATGGCCTGGAGGTACTCGGCGCTTGAACTGCTGCGACTCCCGTGATGGCTCACCTTGAGCACATCCACGTTCACGCCGAGCGCCCGGAGCGCATCCCCCATCCACTCCTCGCGCCTGGTAGTAAGGTCGCCCGCGGTCAGGTAGTCGAACCCCCCGTAAGTGATCAGCAGGGCCATGCTCTCCCTGTTCTCGTCGCTGGTATCCTCGCACGACAGATACACCGCCTCCTCCCCGATGACCTTGCTGTTGGCGGCGACGCACTGCACGATCACGCCGTCCTTGTCGTAAAGGATATCGCCGGGCCTGGTGTTGTTCCGGTGGTGCTGTGCGCTCGATTCACAGGAACTGCCGCAATGGTCGGAGTGAAAATGCGACACGGTGGTGATGTCGCCGTTCGCGCAGTCGATCGACATCGTCGTCAAATCCGGGAAGGTGATCAGGTGCCCCTCGTTGCCCGTGCCGTAGGTGGTGATCGTCAGGCTGCCGTGCGCGCCCCGGCCGGCGTCTCCGAGATCCGCGCCGCCGCCGCCCGCGGGACAGGCCGCCAGCAGCAGGGCGGGAACGAGAACCGTACGCAGCGCCGCAACAATCGTCCGCGCAATGAAACGCCTGTGTGCATCCATCAGCTCTGGCCTCATAAAGGGT
The DNA here is from genome assembly GCA_012729785.1 of Chlamydiota bacterium. Taxonomy (NCBI): domain Bacteria; kingdom Pseudomonadati; phylum Chlamydiota; species Chlamydiota bacterium. Next base: position 1,652 of record JAAYCL010000032.1, read on the forward strand.
TTTGTCAATATAGCATGCCGATCGGGCCGCATCAAGCCGCCGCCCCCCCCCCGCACGGCCCTCATCGTCGTCACTATCGCATCTCATCCGCGCGGGGTTGTCTCCCAATTGTCTCCTGATTGTAAAATCGCACGGGGGGGGCGGGGGCGGGTCAAAACTCCTTGGAATCGCTCGCCGCGGAGGGGAGGCGCCGCAGGGCCCGTATCCTCTCCAGGACCGGCGGGTGGCTGTAGTCGAGGATCACCTTGAGCGGGTGGGGGGTGAGGTTCGAGAGGTTGTCCACGCTGAGCTTCTTGAGCGCCGAGATCATCGGACCGGCCCCCGCGGCGGCGGCTGCGAAGGCATCCGCCGCGTACTCGTTCCGGCGGGAGAGGGCGTTGAGGAGGGCGGAGAGAACCGTCTGCACGGGGGCGTAGAGAAAGCCGAAGAGGACGATCCCCGCGTAGGGGGAGACGCGCGCCATTCGGAACGCGTCGAAGAGGCCCCTGCGCTCCATCAGGAAGGAGAGGAGGAAGAACATCAGGCCGGTGGAGGCCGCGACGGCGAGAAACGAGACGAGGAGGTGGCGCCTCTTGTAGTGCCCGATCTCGTGCGCCAGGACCGCCACGAGTTCCGGCACGGCGTGCCGGGCGATGAGCGTGTCGAAGAGCACGATCCTCCTGAACCTGCCGAAGCCGGTGAAGAAGGCGTTCGAGCGGGTGGACCGGCGCGAGGCGTCCATCCGCCAGACGCCCCGCATCCTGAAGCCGAGCGCCTTCGCCGTCCGGTGGATCGCCTCCTTGAGCTCGCCGTCCTCGAGCGGGATGAAGGTGTTGAAGAGCGGCAGGATCAGCGCCGGGGCGATGAAGACGACGCAGAGCTGGACGAGCACGACCACCCCCCAGCAGAGCGCCCAGGCCCGGGCCCCCTCGCGACCGAAGAGCCAGAGCACCGCCGCGAACGCCGCGCCGCCGATCAGTCCCCCCAGGAGCCACTGCTTCAGCAGGTCCGCGACGAACGTGGCGGGGGTCGTCCGGTTGAAGCCGTAGCGCTCCTCGATCGAGAAGGTGCGCCACGCGGCGAACGGCACCCGGAGGAGCTTCGAGGCCGCGAGCAGCGTCCCCGCGAAGACGAGCCCCGTGGCGATCGGCCCGGCGCCGAAACCGCGCGCGAAACGGTCGGCGAGGTCGAAGCCGCCGAGCAGGATGCAGGCGGCGAGGAGGGCGAACCTGACGCTCTCCTCGACACAGCCCAGGCGCGTCGCCTCCGCCAGATACGCCTGCGAGGCGCGGTAGCGGGACGGGTCGTACCAGCCCGCGAACTCCTCCGGCAGCTCGCCGCCCGCCCTCCTGAGGTTGAGGAGGGCGACCGCCATCTCCAGGAGGTATTCGCCGACCAGCACGGCGAGAACGGCGGCGAGGTAGACGTTGAGGCCGGGCACGCACGCCCCCTGGACGACGTTGAACAGGCGCGCACCCGGGCCTCGAGAGGCCCGGCCAGACGGGCGCGACCCGCGGGAAACGAAGCGTCAGAACCGCCGCCAGAACGCCTTCGCCAGCTCGCGCGACCTCGCGGCGATCTTCTCCTCGTCCGCGACGAGGATCTCGCCGTCGCGCATCAGCACCCTCCCGTTCACGACCGTCGTCCGGACCCGGGCTCCGCAGAGCCCGAACAGGAAGTGGCCGAGGAAGGTCGATTCGTCGAGCGGCGTCGGCGGGTCGTAGTCGAGGAGGATCAGGTCGCCGCACGCCCCCTTCCGGAGCTCGCCCACCGGCCGGGGGAAGAAACGGTTCGCGATGCGGGCGTTGTGGCTGAGCAGCAGCTGGCACGACTCGACGAAGAAGACGCGCGGGTCCCGCGCGGCGAGCTTGTGCAGGATGTTGGCCACCCGCACCTCGTCGCGCATGTTCGCGGTCATCCCGTCCGTGCCGAGCCCCACGAGGACCCCCTTGGAGAGCATCGAGCGGACCGGGGCGACCCCGACCGCGTTGTTCATGTTCGACTGCGGGTTGTGCACCGCCGGGGTGCCGCTGTTCCGGAGAAGGTCGATCTCGCCGGAGTTCACATGCACGCAGTGGACGGCGATCGACTTCTCCCCCAGCCCCCCGGCGCGGTTGAGGCGCCGCACCACCCGCTGGCTGTACCGCTTCTCGTTCTCCGCCTGGTCGGCGGCGTCCTCCGCGACGTGCACGTGGATGCCGGTTTCGAGTTCCTTCGCGGCCTCGACCGACTCAAGGAGCGTCTCTTCGCCGACGGTGAAGAGGGCGTGGAGGCCGAACATCCCCGCGACGAGACCGTCCCCGTTCGCCTGGGAGGCCTTCGCCTTTCGGACGAAACGGACGTTCTCCTCGATCCCCTCCCTCCCCTTCCCGTACCGGTCGGAGACGCCGAGACAAAGGCAGCCGCGCACGCCGGTCAGACGGAGGGCGTCCTCGATCGGGTCGAGGCAGCCGTCCTGCCAGCCCTGGCTCTCGTGGTGGTCGATGATCGTCGTGGTGCCGCCGCGGATGCAGTCCAGGAGCGGGACGAGCGCGCTGTACGAGATGTCGTCCTTCTCGAGCGCCCGGTCGAGCGGCCACCAGAGCCGCTCGAGGATCTGGACGAAGTTCGCGGGGGGGGGCTGCTTCGGGGAGAGCCCCCGGGCGAAGGTCGAGTAGAGGTGCATGTGCGCGTTGATGAACCCCGGCATCACCACCGCGCCACGCGCGTCGATCCGCGCCGCGCCGGATGCCTTGCGGGCGACCTTGGCCGACGGGCCGACCTCCTCGATGACGCCGCCTTTCACCAGCACCGCGCCGCCGTGGATGACCTTGTTGTTTTCGCCGAGCGTGACTACAATGCCGTTCTCGACGAGCAGCGGCTTCTCTTTCCGCGCCATATGCTCCTCCTTCTTGATCCTTAACTCTTTTGCCCGGAACTGCTTACAAAGTTACCCACAGCCCCACGGCACACGTAAGTGTGCCCTGGGGTGGGGGTGCCGTATCTCCCGTTCGCTCACTTCTTTTTCTCCTTCGCCGTGCGCTCGCGCATCCGTATCGCGCCGACGAAACATTGCAGGGAACAGAGGCTGCAGCCGACGCACCGCTCCGCGTCGGTGACCGGGTGCAGGTTCTTGTCGAGGGAGATCGCCAGGTACGGGCAGCGGGTGCAGTTGCCGCAGCTCACGCAGAGGTCCGGATCCGCCTCGGAGATCAGCTTCTCCCCGCTCAGGGCCATGAAATCCCTGATCGGTTCCGGCTGCGCCCGCCCCACGAGTTCCCGCACCGACCGGATGCCGCGGTCCTGCATGAGATGGCTCAGGCCGGAACGCAGGTCGTCGATGACCCCGTAGCCGCACCTCTCAACGGCGGTGCAGAACTGCACCGTCCCCGCGCCGAGGGCGAGGAAATCGGCGGCCGCCTTGTAGTCCATCGGCCCCGCGTTCCCGGAGATTGCGACCCCCATTCCGCCGGCGTTCGCGAGGCAGAGGTAGCTGATCGGCGTGACCCCCTCCCCGCTCATCCCCACGACGACGCCCTCCTCCCACTCCTTCTTCCGGCCCGGCTTGAAGCAGAGCGTCGGGAAGGTGTTGGCGAGCGTCACCCCCGCCTTCGCCCCGGGGCGCGCCTCGAACGCCTTCCTCACCGCGCGGAGGATGACCTTGATGTCGGTGACGGCGCTCGTGAGCTTGAACAGCTTCGGGACGGCCGGATCGCCCGCCTCGAGCACCCAGCCGATGATCTTTGCGGTGAGCGCGGCGTTCTGGGAGACGATGTCGCCCTCGGCCCCTTCCCCCCCCTGCGGGCAGGAGAGACTGTACTCGATCAGCATCGCCCCCGCCTTCTCGAGCTTCTTCGTGTTGCCCTGCCAGGAGAGGCGGTCGGCCTCGTCGTTCCCGGAGACGGTCCCCCCGGTGGAGGCGGCGGTGAGCCGGTCGGGATAGCGCTTCACGAGCCGACCGACCTCTTCGCAGACCCGGTCGAGCGTATGGTCGGAGACGTTGTCGCAGTTCCCCCAGGTCTCATCCGAGAAGCAGTTCATGTACCCGGCGGGGATATGGATCGGGAGGTTGTCGAAGGCGGTCTTGAGGATGACGCCCGGCCAGCCCGCCTCGTACGCCTTCACCGCCTGGTCGTAGCCGTCCGTGGCGGGCGAGGCGGAGAGGAGGAACGGGGCGCTGAGCCGCCGCCCGAGGAATTCGGTCTCGAGGGAGACCGGCTCGAACTCGTAGCCCGGGACGGCGATCGCGCTCTTGGTCGCCTTCTCGATCCGCGGCGGCGTATCCCCGGAGAGGAACGCGTCCGCCTGGGCGGCGGCGTTCTTCCCGGCCGCGGCCGCTTCGACCACCGTGGTGGGGCCGGTGGCAGCGTCGCCGGCGAAGAAGACCCCTTTCGCCCTTGAGGAGACGAGCCCCGGCCGGGCGCCGATCGCCACGATGACCCGGTCGAAGCCGGGGCGCTCCTGGGCGCTCCCCTTCACCTCCCGGATCGCCTTCGGGCCGAACCTCTTCCCCGCGGGCAGTTCGACCTTGACGGTGCGCAGCCCCGCGACCTTCCCCCCGCGCGCGAGGATCGCGGTCACCTTCGTCCGCCCGCTCACCTCGATCCCGTGGGCGCGCATCTCCTGGCGCTCGCGGGGGGTAAGCGGCATCTCGCCGATCGACTCGAGGGCGAACATCTCCACCGCCGCCGCGCCGCTTCCGGCGGCCGTGACGGCGCAGTCCAGCGCGCTCGCGCCGCCGCCGATCACCGCCACGCGCCGCCCCTTCATCCGGAACGAGGCCGGATTCTTCAGGTAGTCGATGCCGAAGACCGCCCGATCCTCGCCGGGGATCCCCATCCGTACCGGCGCCCAGAGGCCGGGGGCGACCACCACCGCCCCGTAGCCCCGCTCGAGCAGCTTCTCCGGCGCCTGGATCCTCTTCCCGCTCTTCAGGGAGATCCGGTCCATGAAGAAGACCCACCGCAGGTCGCTCTCGAGGACCGCCCGGGGGAGGCGGTGCGCCGGGATGCAGGCGCACATCCCGCCCGCCTTCTTCTCGCTCTCGAAGATATCCACCGCGTAGCCGCGCTGGGCCAGGACGATGGCCGCGCCGAGGCCCGCGGGCCCGGCGCCGACGACCGCGACCCGCCTGCCGTTCGGCGGCGGCGACGCGAAGCGCGGCATCACCCCCATCGCCTTCGCCCTGGCGATGATCGTCGCCTGGACCGCGGGGATGTTGACGGGGGAATCGAACCGTTCATGCACGCAGGCCTGCATGCAGTGCCGGTCCGGGCAGACCATCCCGCACACCCCGCCGAGCGGGTTCTGGCGCATGATCTGCGCCGCCGCCCGGCGGATGTCGGACGGGTTCCCGACCTTCGCGGCCCTGATGAAGTCGAACGGGGAGCAGTCGCAGGGGCACGCCGCCTTGCACGGCTTCTCCGCGCAGTACTCGCACTTGGCCAGTTCGGCCTTCAACTGGGCGTCGGTGAGCAGGACGTTGCCGGGACAGGTCTTCAGTGCCGCGGATTTTTTCATGGCGTTCCTTTCCTGTAGCGCACGCGTGTCGAGGGGTTGTCTGAAGCGGGAATCCTCAGGGCGCCGTGAGCCTCGCGAGGCCTTTCTGGAGCAGCGCGCCCGCCATCCTGTTTCGGTACGATTCGGTCGAGCGCAGATCCGTGATCGCCCGGGACTCCTTTTCCGCGATCCGGGCCGCCTCCCGGGCGACCTCGTCGCCGAGGGGCTTTCCCTCGATGAAGGCGGCCGTGCGGGGCGCCATGATGACCGTCGAGGCGACCGCGCCGAGGGAGATTGAGACCCCTCGCAGCGCGGCGCCGTCGCGCCGCGCCGCGAGGGCGACCCCGACCTTGGAGATGGAGAGGAGACGCCGCTGGCCGAGCCGCTCGTAGAAGCTCGCCGCGTCCGGGCCGAGCCCCGCGAACGAGACCTCCGCCAGGAGTTCGTCGCGCCGGATCACCGTCTTCCCGGGGCCGAGGAAGAAGGCGCGCAGGGGGATCTTCCGTTCCCCGCGCGCGCTCCGCAGCGAGACCGTCGCGTCGAGCGCCATCAGCGGGGGGGTCGAGTCCGCGACCGGGGAGGCGTTCACGATGTTGCCGCCGATCGTGGCGAGGTTCCTGAGCTGGGGAGAGCCGATGAGGAGCGCCGCCTCGCAGAGCAGCGGCGCGCGCCGCTTCAGGATCGGCGACCGCTCGATCTGGCGGTGCGTGACGAGCGCCCCGATCCGCACCGTTTCGCCATCCTCCCCGATCTCGCGCAGGTCCCCGATACGGCTCAGATTCAGGAGCAGGCGGGGGGACTTCCTGCGCTCCAGCACCTGGACGACGAGGTCCGTCCCGCCGGCGATGACCTTCACCCCCTCCCCCTCACGGGCGAGGATCTCGAGCGCCTCCTGCAGCGTCCCGGGGGAGAGGGTGTCGATGCGTCTCATCCGCGAAGCCTCCTCGCGGCGAGGGCGACCGCGTCGAATATCTTCACGTAGCCGGTGCAGCGGCAGATGTTCCCCGAGAGCCCCTCCTTGATCTGGTCGAGCGTCGGGTCGGGGTTCTCCTCGATGAGGGCGCGCGCGGACATCAGGAAGCCGGGGATGCAGTAGCCGCACTGCACGGCGCCCGCCTCCACGAACGCCTCCTGGAGCGCCTTCCCGATTTTGTCGGCGGCGAGCCCCTCGACGGTCATGATCTTCCTCCCCTCGATCTGCGAGGCGAGGACGAGGCAGGAGACGACGGGGACGCCGTCCATCAGCACGGTGCAGGCGCCGCACTCCCCCTTGCCGCACCCCTCCTTGGTCCCGGTGAGCCCCATCCCCTCCCGCAGGATGTCGAGCAGGGTGGTCGTCGGGGATGTCTCCACCGAGACGCGCTTCCCGTTCACCGAAAATCCGACCTTGATCATTTCACCTCGCCATTCACCGTCGCCACAGAGATCACAGAGCACACAGAGGAAGAAAAGGTTGTTTCTGCCGCGGATTTTCACGGATCCTTACGGATACCTGCATATCCACCTCAATCCGTGGCCATCCGTGTAGAACCGTGGCGACAATCAAGATGCCTTTCTCTGCGGTCTCTGTGATCTCTGTGGCTAACCGTTGTTTTTTTATCCAGCGCCGCAATGACCTTCTCCGGCGTCACCGGCAGCTCGGTGAACCGCACCCCGATCGCATCGGCGACGGCGTTGAGGATGGCGGGGGCCGTGGGGGTGGTGACCACCTCGGCGACGCTGCGGGCGCCAAACGGCCCGCTCCCCTCGGGGACCTCGACCGGGATCGTCTCGATCTCCGGGACCTCCCACGACGCGGGGAGGATGTAGGTGGAGAGCCCCGTGTTCTTGAACCGCCCCTTCTCGAGCACGTTCTCCTCCCAGAGGGCGTACCCGATCCCCATCACGATCCCCCCCTCGCTCTGCCCCTCCACGTTGATCGGATTGATGACGGTGCCGCAGTCGGGGATCGCGACCACCTTCTTCACGGCGATCTCTCCGGTGAGCGTGTCCACCTCGACGAGGACGATCTGCGTGTTCGAGCAGAAGACGAGGTGCGGGAGGCCCATCGAGAACTCCTCCTTCGCGACCGGGATGTTGAAGATCCCCTCCTCCCGAAGCGGGCCGGCGGCGGCGATCTCCACGAACGAGACGGAGCGGGAGCCGTCCGCTGTGTGCACCGCTCCATCCGCAAGGGCGAGGGACTCCGCGTCGACAGCCAGTTTCTTCGCCGCGACCTCCCGGATGCGGGCGGCCAGGGCGCGCGCGGCCAGGAGCGTCGCCTGGCCGGCCGCGTAGAGCACGCGCGAGGCGGTGGTCGTCCCCGAATCGAGCGTCAGCTTCGTGTCCGCGCCGACGAACCGGATCGCCGCCGGCGGGACATCCAGCACCTCCGCCGCCACCTGGGCGATCCCTGTGTAGCTCCCCTGGCCGATCTCGATCGTCCCCTGGTAGAGGGTGACGGCGCCGTCCGCGGAGAGTTCCAGCGTGGTGGCGGCGTAGTCGGGGAGCCCCTTCCCGAGCCCGCTCCCCTGGAAACAGCAGGCGACGCCGACCCCGCGCTTCTTCCAGCGGTTGTCCGGCCGGGAGCGGTCGATCTCGGCCTTCACCCGGTCGCGCTCGGCCCAGAGCGGGTGCGCCATGGCCTTCTCGACCGTCTTGTCGACGCCGAACGCCATCAGCATCGGCTGCCCGATGCCGAAGATGTCTCCCTGCCGGATCACGTTTTTCGCACGCAGGGCGAGCGGATCGAGGCCGAGCCGGTCGGCGAGGATGTTCATCTGCGACTCCATCGCGACATGCGCCTGCGTCGCGCCGAAACCGCGGTAGGCCCCGCTCATCCCGTTGTTCGTATAGACCGCCCAGCCGTCCACCTTCAGGTTGGGGATCAGATACGGTCCGCAGCCGTGCTCGACGACGAGACAGAGCACCGGTCCGCTCAGGGACGCGTAGGCGCCGCCGTCCTGGAGCGCCCAAACCTCGTGGGCGACAAGCGTGCCGTCGCGCATCGCGCCGGTTTTCATCCTGATCTCGACCGGGTGGCGGTGCGTGCAGCTGATGAAATGCTCCTCGCGGCTGAACCAGATCTTCGACGGCCGCCGCGTCTTGAGGGCGAGGAGGGCGAGGAGTATCTGCACCGTCACCTCGTCCTTGCCTCCGAACGCCCCGCCGGTGTACGGCTCGATCACCCGTATCTTCTCCTCCGGGTAGTCGAGGGCGCGGGAGATCTGGGTAACGTCCCTGAACGCGTACTGGCCCCCGCACCGGACCGTCAGGAGGCCGTCGGCGTCGACCGTGGCGAACCCCGCCTCGGTCTCGATGAAGCCGTGGTCCATCATCTGCGTCCGGTAGGTCTGCTCGACGACGACGTCCGCCTTCGCGAACCCCGCGTCGATCTCCCCGCGGGTGAAATGCAGCTCGTGCACGATGTTGCCGCCCTCGTGGAGCGGGACGCAGTCCTTCTCGAGGGCCTTGCGGGGATCGTCCACGAGCGGCAGCGGCTCGTACTCCACCTTGATCAAACCGAGCGCCTTCTCCGCGATCTCCTTCGTCTGCGCGCCGACCAGGGCGACCGCGTCGCCGACGTAGCGGACCCGGTCGCTGCAGAGGACCGGCTGGTCCTGCCGCTCGATCCCGAACCGGTTGCTCCCCTTCACGTCCTCGTGGGTGAGCACCGCGACGACCCCGCGCAGCTTCTTCGCCTCGGAGGTGTCGATGGAGAGGATGCGGGCGTGGGGATGCGCGGCCCTGAGGACCCTCCCCCAGACCATCCCCTTCTCGTAGATGTCGGACGGGTACTTCAGGCTCCCCTCCACCTTGGGCCTGGCATCGATCCTGGTGATGCGCTTCCCGATGTATTTGTAGGCCGCCATCTCCCTGACCTTCGGTCTTCCCTCTAGCCGCCGCCGACCGGCTGGAACAGCGACACCGCGCTCCCGTCCCGGAGGACCGCGTCGAGCGGGGCGCGCCTGCCGTCCACGAGCGCCCAGAGCGAGGCGGTGCGCGGGATCCCCAGCCGCTCCGCGATCGCCCGCGGCGTCGCCCCCTCCGGGAGCTCCATCGCGAATTCGCTCTCCGGCGCGTAGCTTCGGTACGCGCCGAAGAGGGATACCGTGATCGTCATCGGGCGCCGCTCCCCACGTGCCGGGATAGTCTAGCGGACGCGCCGGGGGCTTTCAATCGGAATTCTGCGCCCCCCGACTCGAGCGCAGAAGCTCCTCCGCCACGGAGGCGGCGATCTCCTCAACGGTCGATCCGTCCGCGCGCACGAGCATCCCGGCGCCGGCTTTCCGCGGAAACGATTCCCGGGTCGCGATGACCGCGGCGCGCGCCCCCCGGCCGGCATCGAGCTCCTTTGTCGCGCGAACCGTTTACCCTGTCCGCACCATCCTCTTGTACTCCTCCGGCGTGTCGATGTCCGCCACGATCCCGGGATCGTCGAACGCGATCCGCCTGACCCGCGCCGGATCGGCCCGCACCACCGCCCGCGCCCCCTCGCCCGCCGGCGCGGCGAACAGCTCGGCGAACACCGACCGGGGAAAGACAACCGGGTGCCCTCCCCTCCCCCGGTGGGAGGCGACGAGGATCATCCCCGGCTCCTTCTCCGCCTCCTGCCGCATCGTCCGGTAGGTGGCGGCGGAGACGAGCGGGTGGTCCACCAGCGTCACCAGGGCGCCGTGCGATCCCGATGCGACGGCCCGCAGGCCGCACCGCAGCGACGAGAGCTGGCCGTCGCGGTACGCGGGGTTGACGACGATCGACGCCGCGACGCGGCGCGACGACCGGACGCGTTCCGCGTCCGCGCCGAGCACGGCGACGATCTCCGCCACCCCCGCCTCCGAGAGGCGTGCGCAGACCGCGGAGAGGAACGTCTCCTCCCCGACCGGCAGGAGCGCCTTCGGCGTCCCCATCCGGCTCGATTCGCCCGCGGCGAGCACGATGGCTGAGATCATAACCGACTTTCACCACGGAGGCACGGAGGAGGAGAAGCGACGAAGACGATCAGCCGCGGATTCTCGCGGATCTTCGCGGAAGCCCACACGGCGCACAACCGTCAGCGCGGATCCGCGCCGATCCGCGGCAGAAAGGATCCTCTCCCTCCGTGGTTTCTCTGAACCTTATGGCGCCTTCGCCTATTCCGTGCCGAAGATCCGGTCGCCCGCGTCGCCGATGCCGGGGACGATGTAGGCGCGCCGGTTGAGGCCCCGGTCCACGGCGGCGGTGTAGATGCGGAGGTCCGGGTGGCGGCGCTCCGCCTCGCGCACCCCCTCGGGCGCGGCCAGCAGCGTGACCGCGCGGATATCGCGGGCGCGGTTCTTCTTGAGGATATCGACGGCGGCGGCGAGCGACCCGCCGGTGGCGAGCATCGGGTCGAGGACGACAACGACGCGTCCGGCGAGGGACCGGGGGAGGGAGCGGGAGTATTCCCGCGGTCTGAACGTCCGCTCGTCCCTGCGGAGGCCGATCACCCCGACGGCCGCGCCGGGGACGAGTTCGAGGAAGCCGTCCAGCATCCCGAGCCCCGCCCTGAGGATCGGCACCGCGACCACCGCCTCGTCCCCGAGCAGCCGCCCCTCCGCCACGCCGAGCGGCGTGCGGACACGACGGGGCCGGAGCGGGAGGTCCCGCAGCGCCTCGGTCGCGAGGATCAGCGTCGCCCGCCGCACCAGCCGGCGGAACCGGGGCGGTTCCGTGCGCCTGTCGCGCAGCCGGGCGAGCGCGTCCGCGAGCAGCGCGTGATCAACCGTGACGAGCATCTCCGCCGCCTTTCTGTGCGCCGCGTCCGGCCGGGCGGGCAGGCCCCTCCGACCGGACAGGCCGAGAGTCTAGCACCGCGCCGGCCGCGGCACCAGCGGAATTCGATCTCTCCCCGGGACGCATCCGACGGAGATCCCGCGCGCGCGTCCGCCGCCGAAACGGCACAAAGGATCTTGCGGCGGGGGGCACAACGGGTATATACTGTGAACCTCAAGATAAGGAGGAGGTTCCTTGAAGCGACCGATTCGCATCGCGCTGGCCGGCGTGGGGAACTGCGCCAGCTCGCTCATCCAGGGGATCGAGCATTACCGGCGCAACGCCGCGGGGGGGGCGGGAGCCATCGGGCTGATGCACTGGGAGATCCAGGGCCTCACCCCGGCGGATATCGAGGTGGTGGCGGCGTTCGACATCGACCGGCGCAAGGTCGGGCGGCCCCTGCACGAGGCGCTCTTCGCCAAGCCCAACTGCACCAAAACGATCGTCGCCGACATGCCGCCGAGCCCCGTGATCGTGAAGCCGGGCCCGGTCCTCGACGGCGTCGCCCCGCACATGAAGGACTACGACGAGGACCAGATATTCCTCCCCGTCGACTGCCCGCCGTGCGACGTCGCCGGGGAGCTCGAGGCGAGCGGAGCCGAGATACTCCTCAACTACCTCCCGGTGGGCTCGCAGAAGGCGGTGGAGTTCTACGCCGACTGCTGCCTCTCAACCGGGGTGAGCCTCATCAACTGCATGCCGGTCTTCATCGTCTCCGACGAGGCGTGGGCCCGGCGCTTCTCCGAGAAGCGGATCCCCGTCGTGGGGGACGACGTCAAAGCGCAGGTGGGCGCCACGATTGTCCACCGGACGCTCGCCAAGCTGTTCGACGACCGGGGGGTCAGGCTCGACCGCACCTACCAGCTCAACACCGGCGGCAACACCGATTTCCTGAACATGCTCAACCGGGACCGCCTCGCGACGAAACGCATCTCGAAGACCGAGGCGGTCCAGTCGCAGCTCTCGACCCCGCTGCACAAGGACGATATCCACGTGGGGCCCTCGGACTACGTCGCGTGGCAGAAGGACAACAAGGTCTGCTTCCTCAGGATGGAGGGGCGCGGCTTCGCGGGGATCCCGATGAACCTGGAACTGCGCCTCTCCGTCGAGGATTCCCCCAACAGCGCTGGCGTCTCGATCGACGCCATCCGCTGTTGCCGGGTCGCGCGCGAGCGGGGGCTCGGCGGCCCGATCGACGCCGTCTGCGCCTACACGATGAAGCACCCTCCGCGGCAGATGCCCGACACTGTCGCCCGGGACCTCGTCCAGCGGTTCATCGACGGGGAGGAACCTGCCTGACGGGCGCCTCCCCCGTTTCGCCGCTCCCCCGGCGCCGCGACAGCGCCGCACGCACCGCCTTCACGATCGTCTCCTCGTAGCGGCCGTCTTTAAAGAGGACGGCCGCCGCCCCGGAGCGCAGCGCCTCCGCGGCGACCTGTTCCCGATCCCCCCCGGAGAAGACCAGAACGGGAAGATCCGGCCGCGCCTCCACGACCCGCCTGAGCGTGTCGACTCCCCAGCTGTCCGGGAGCGAGAGATCGAGCAGCACGGCGTCGATCCCCCCTTGCCTGAGGCGGTCCAGGGCCGTGGAGAGCCGGTCGGCCCATTCGACATCGAGCGCATCGGCGGTGAACTCCCTGACAAGCCGGGCCTGCAGGGGGCTGTCCTCGACGAGCAGGATCCTCGGGCGCGGCGTCATTGCCCACCCGCCCTCCCGCCGGGGAGCCGCGCGACGCCGAACCAGAACGCGGCGATCCCCCGCACCGCGGCCGCGAACCCGTCGAGGGTGGCGGGCTTGGTGATGTAACAGTTCGCGTACAGCTCGTAGGCCCGCACCACGTCCTCCTCCGCCATGGAGCCGGTGAGCACGACGACCGGGATCCGCCGCAACGCCTCGTCCGTCTTCATATCGGAGAGGAACTCCCTCCCGTTCTTGCGCGGGAGATTGAGGTCGAGGAGGATAAGGTCGGGGAGCCGCGCGCCCGGGGCGCGCAGGGCGTTCAGCGCCTCGATCCCGTCGCGGACCACGCGCAGCCTTGCGGCGATCCCCTCCTCCTTCAGCACCTCCTCGAGGAGCCGCGCGTCGCCGGGATTGTCCTCCACGAGCAGCAGCTCCACGATGCCTCGCGTCCGCATCACGCTCCCCTCCCCCCGCCGTGCGCCCCTTCGGCGGGGATCGTGAAGAAGAACGTCGCCCCGCGCCCCGGCTGCGACTCGACCCATATCCTTCCGCCGTGCCGCTCGACGATCTTGCGGCAGAGCGCGAGGCCGATGCCGGTTCCCGGGTACTCGTCCCTGCCGTGCAGGCGCTGAAAGATGACGAAGATCCGCTCGGCGAATCGAGGCTCGATCCCGATCCCGTTGTCGCGGACCGAGAAGAGCCACTCCGCCCCCTCGCGCCGCGCCGAGACGTGGATGCGCGGAGGGACGGCGCTCTTGAACCTCACCGCGTTCCCGATCAGGTTCTGGAAGAGCTGGCCGAGCTCCTGCTCGTTCCCGGCCACGACCGGGAGCGGGTCGCGGGTGACGGCGCCGCGGGACTCGGAGATCGCCACCGCGAGGTTGGCGAGCGCCCGGTCGAGCGCGGCGCCGCAGTCAATCGGGGCGCGCGGCGAAGCGCCCGTGCCGAGACGCGAATACTCCAGGAGGCCGCTGATGAGCCCCTTCATGTGGCCGGCCCCCTCCACGGCGAAGCGGATGAACTCGGCCGCGTCCCCCCCGAGAAGGGCGCCGTAGCGCTTGTCGAGGAGCTGCAGGTAGCTGGTCACCATCCGGAGCGGCTCCTGCAGGTCGTGCGAGGCGACGTAGGCGAACTGCTCGAGCTCCTGGTTGGACCGTCGCAGGTCGCGGGCCGCCGTGCGGAGCGCCTCCTCCGCGCGCGAGCGGGCCTCCTCGATCTCGATCCCGTGGAGGGCGAAGGCGATGTCGCGGGCGAGCTCGCCGAAGAGCGCGCACTCCTCCTCGTCCGCGGAGAAATCCGCCGGGAGCCCGACCGAGAGGAGGCCGTAGACGCGGCCGCCGTAGCCGAGGCGCACGGTCATCGCCCCCTTCCGGTGGTACCCCCCGGCGAGAGGGCAGCTCGGGCAGGCGGAAGGCGGGTCCACGACGATGACCGGCTCGTCGCCCTCGAGCGCCCGCCTTCCGCAATCGGGGAGATCCCCGCGCCTGATGCGCTCCACGAGCCCGGCGAAATCGGGCCCGACGCCCGACTCGGCGGCCTCGCGAACCTCCCCGGAGTTCCCGAGCAACACCGCCCACGCGTTGATGTAGCCCCGGTGCGTCACGAGGCTCGCGCACGCCCCGCCGATGAGCTTGGCGCGGTTCTTCTCGCGGGTGATGAGGTGGTCCGCGCCTCGCAGCGCCCGGAGCACCCGCGTGAGGTGCTCCATCCGCTTCTCGGCGCGTTTCCGTTCGGTGATGTCGCGTGAGATCCCGACGGTGCCGATCACCCGCCCCTCGTAGTCGTAGACCGGCGCCTTGATCGTTTCGAGCCATGTGCGCGCGCCGGAAAGATTGACGGACGGCTCCTCGATGCAGACCCGTTTCCCCGCCGACATCACCTCGACGTCGTCCCGCCGGTACCGCTCCGCGCGATCCTGCGGCCAGACATCGAAGTCGTTTTTCCCGATCAGCTCGTCGGGGCGCGCGCCTACCGTCCGGGCGAACGGCTCGTTCACGGCGATGTACCTGCTTTCCGTGTCCTTCAGCCACGCGGTGTCTGGGATGCCGTCGAGGAGCGCCTTCTGCTGGCGCTGGGTCTTCCGGAGCGCCTGCTCGACCAGCTTCTGCCCGGTGATGTCGCGGACGATCAGCATGCCCCCCACGGCGTCGCCCTTGTCGTCCCTGAGCAGCGTCCCGCTCATCCACGCGTGGAAGACGGAGCCGTCCTTCCGCGCCTGGCGGACCTCCTCCTGGTGGGCCCCTCCGGTCTCCACCCTGCCCTTGAACAGCTCCATCTCGCGGGCGCCCTGCCCCGGCGGGAAGAAGGCGGCGAACGGCTTCCCGGGAAGCTCCTCGGCGCCGTAGCCGTACATCGCCGCCCAGGAGGCGTTGGCGAACGTCAGGACCCCCGACGGGTCGGTGACCGCGATGCCGTCGATCGACTGCGCCACCGCCATCCCGAGCATGTAGAGGCGCTTCTCCGACTCCTTCCGCTCCGTGATATCGTCGAACAGGATCGCGAAGTAGCCCTTGCGCGGGCTGTAGGCGGAGAGCGAGTACCAGCGGTTCAGAAAGACGGAGTAGCGTTCGACGCGCGCCGTCTCGCCGGTGAGGGCGACCTTCCCGTAGAGGCTCATCCAGTCGAACGCGTCGCGCACGATGCCGGGCATCACCTCCGAGGCCTTCCTCCCCAAGATCGCCTCGCGGCGGAGCCGCGTCAGCTTTTCGAAGACGTGGTTGACCTCGATGAAAACGAAGTCCGTCGCCTCGCCGCGCTGGTCGGTCACGATCCGATGGTAGGCGAAACCGGTGAGCATGTTCTCGAAGAGGCAACGAAAATCCTCTTCGCTGCGTTTGAGGACCTCCTGCGTCCGCTCCAGGGCCACGAGCATCCCGTTGATGGATCCCGCCAGCCGCGACAGTTCGTCGCGCCCGCCGAGGATCACGCGCGAGGAGAGGTCGCCGGTGCTGCCGATGGCGTCCACCCGCGTCGTGAGCCGGCCGAGCGGCGAGAGGAGGAGCCGCTCGAGGACGAGCACGAAGCCGGCGCTGAAGACGAACCCGACCGCCAGCATCGAGAGGACGAGGTACTGCAGCGTGTCGAGTCCGCGCGCGTGGATGTCCCGCAGTTCCTGGACGCGCAGGATGAGCGCGGGGGCGCCGTACAGGTCGGGCAGCATCCGGTAGCCCCCCAGTGTCCCCCCGTCGAGCGGCCGCACAAGATCCCCCGGCGCGCCGGCGAAGGAGGCGCGGGCGAGACGGAAATCTACGGGGAGGTCCGGGGCGTCGAACGGGAGAAAGGTGAACTCGACATGCGTCAGGGAGGCGATCTCCCTCCCCCTCTCCTCGTCGAGACTGCGCGCCATCAGGAGCGCGCCCCTGATCGGGCCGGATCCCTCGCCGGTGAGGACCGGCCGCGTTGCGACGAGAACGGGCCCGGAGGCGAGCATCACGATCCCCGCGGCCCGGTCGTCGCGCGAGCGGTGCGCGAGCAGGGGGGAGTCGGGCGACAGGTGCCGCGCGATCGCCTCCGGGAACGGCGCCTTGACGCCGGCGAGGCGGTCGAAACCGATCGCCTGGACGATGCGTCCCTCGGGATCCATGAACGCGATGGCGTCGATCTTCAACGCGGCGAGCGTGACGTCGTTAAGATTCATCCGCTCGAACGCCTCGTTTCGGTCGGCGATGTAAGCGCAGGTCTCGTCCCACCAGGCCCAGTCGCGGGTGATGAAGTCGAGCTGCTCGACCTCCGCGGCGAGGGCGTCCCGGACCCGGTCCAGGTTCTTGACGATGCGCTGCTCCTCGAGCGCCTCGAAGCTGTCGAGCAGGATGGTGCGGGAGGCGGAGTAGAAGACGGCGACCATGCAGAGCAGCATGCCGCCGAACGTGGCAAGTATCTTCGCGCGCAGGGTCATCGAAACGCCCCGGGGCCCAGTTCAGTATAGCGCGGGGGCGAGCAGGGTGACAAATGGCATTTGTCACGCCCCTCGGCGGCGCGCTATACTGTCCGCGATGATCCCGTACACGGAAGCCGTGCGGCGCAGGGTGAACCGCCTGAAAGATCTGATCACCGACGCCCTCCTGCGCCTCGGCGTCTCCGCGAACGCGGTGACCGTCGCGGGGTTCCTGATCGCCTGTCTCGCCGGCG
Source organism: Chlamydiota bacterium (assembly GCA_012729785.1). Lineage (NCBI taxonomy): Bacteria > Pseudomonadati > Chlamydiota > Chlamydiota bacterium. The sequence goes on from JAAYCL010000032.1 coordinate 18,690, forward strand.
CGTCGTTCGCCCTCGGGCGGTTTCGGCTCGGCGGCGTTTTGATCCTCTGCACCGGGGCCTGCGATGTCCTGGACGGCGCCGTCGCGAAGCGGTCCGGGCGGGTGACCGCCTTCGGGGGCTTCCTCGATTCATGCCTCGACCGTCTGTCGGACATCGCGCTCCTCGGCGGCGCCGGGCTCTTCTACGCCGCGCACGGCCCCCTGCGCAATACCCTCCTCGCGATCCTCGCCGCCGGCGGCGCGGTCCTCACGAGCTACGCGCGCGCCCGCGCGGAGAATATCGGCGTCTCCTCCACGGTGGGGTTCTGGGAGCGTCCGGAACGCACCTTCATGCTGATGATGGGGGGGCTCTTCCTCAGGATGCCGAGCGTGCTCTGGGAACTCGCCGTCTTCGCCAACATCACCGCCGCGCACCGGCTCGTGCATGTCTGGCGGCAGGTAGAGAGGCCGTCGTGGCGGCCGCCGTCCATCCCGGTCGTCACCGATATCCTCTTCTGGGAGCACCCGCGCTACTGCTGGCAGTACGACCTGTACGTGGGGCTCGGGATCCTGGTGCCGCTGCTCCTGCCGATTCGATGATACACGGCCATCCCCGCGCTCTCGCGCGCGCATGCGCGCACCCGCCGGGCGTATCCGGCGGCGCGCCCCCGCTTCTCTACGAGGCGTCTCTCTTCGTGCCCGACCAGGTGGAGAGGACCACGGGCATGGCGTTCAGGAATCCCCGCGGCGTGTAGAGGGCCTCGATCTCCCCGCGGCAGTTGTACCAGCAGGATTGGCATCTGTTCTCCCGCCACGCCCGGTTGAGGCGCCGCATCAGCGCGCCCGGCGGGTCCGTCAGGATGCTGCCCAGCGGATGGTCGAGGTCCTCGACGCACTTGGCCACCCGCCCGAGGTTGTCGATGTTGAAGAACGACCTCCCCGCCCGGCACCCCGGCACGCCCCCGTCGAGCGCCAGGTCGAACCGCTCGAGGAAGTAGTCGTTGGAGATGAAGTTGGGGTGTCGTGCGCGGAGGAGGCGCAGGTACCCGGCCACCTCGCCACCCGGCGCGAAGCCGCGTTCCCCCCCCTTGAGGGAGCAGAACGGCTGGACCATGAAGAAGGCGCCGTGGCGCGCGGCGAGGCGGATGAGCGGCTCGATCTGGTCGAGGTTGTCCCGCATCAGCACCGCCATCACGTTCACGCGCTGGAATCTGCCGGTGCGCCCCGCGGAGAGGTGCTCGATCGCCCGGAGCGCGCGGCGGTGGGCGCCGTCGACGCCGCGGGCGCGATCGTGCTTCTCCGGGTCCGCGTAGTCGAGGGAGACGCTCGCGCCCCAGAGCCCCGCCTGGAACACCGCGCGGGCGTTCTCCGCCGTGACGCACCAGCCGTTCGTCGTGAGGAGCGGCATGTGCCGGCGGGCGAGGGCCGCGATCACCGAGGGGAGATCGGCGCGCAGGAACGGCTCCCCGCCGCCGATGGAGATCATCAGGGAGCTGATGCGGGAGAGGTTCATGCTCCCCCGCTCGATGTCGGCGACGGAGAGCTCCTCGGAGGGGGAGACGCCCTCCTTCCAGTAGTCGCAGAAGGAGCAGGCGAAGTTGCACCGGTAGGTCACCTGCCAGGTGCACCAGACCGGCCGCCCCAGGGCGAAGCGGGAAAAGATCCTCGCCTTCTTCCAGACCGCCGGGTGCGCTCTCATCTGAAGCAGCGTTCGTACCCGTCGACCTGCATCCACTCCTCCTTCGGCACGGAATGGGCCCGCTCCACGCGCTGCCGGTAGCAGGGGCCCGAGTTGTACGAACAGAACGGGTACAGCTTCCCGTCGGGCGTGGAGAAGTGGATCACGCAGCGGCGGACACGGGCGAGGTCGTAGTTGTAGGAGTCCATGAAGTGCATCCCCCCCACCATCAGGGTGCGGAAGGTGCGGGCGTTCTTCGCCCTCCCGACCTGCTTGTCGAGCATCCCGTTGAGGGTGTGGAGGTACCGGGAGAAGGAGAGGCCGCGCGGCGCCCGGTCCTCGTGGTAGTGCTTCCGGAGGGCATTCCACGCCCTGATCTTCGCGAACGACTTGAAGCGGGATTTGGCGGTTTTCCCGGCGAGCCGGTACATGTCGGTCACCAGCCCCCCGACGTCGATGAAGCGCGACATCGGGACCGCCTTCCCCTCGTCGTCGACGACGAGGTAGGTGCAGAGGGTGCAGTGCGGGTGGCAGGTGAAGTTCGTGATCTCCTCGCCGCGCAGCGCCCCGATGAACTTCGAGAAGGGGCTGACGAAGGAGAGCGGGTAGAAGTCATCGCGGCGCACGATCCCGGTCTGCTGCTCGAGGCCGATCATCACGTCCGGGAGGGTGATCCGCTTCTGCATCCGCTCCTGGTGCGAGATGCGCCCCGTGAAACAGACCGGCTGGTAGCTGATCCCCGCGATGACGTCGGCGTTGGCGATGGCGAAGCGCAGGATGTCGCCGACCGCCCCGTCGTTGACGCCGCGGACGATCGTGGAGACGAGGGCGATCTTCATCCCGGCCCGGCGGATGTTTTCCACCGCCTTCATCTTGACGTCGAGGAGCGGTTGCCCCCGCGTCACCCGGTAGATCGCGTCGTCGAGGCCGTCGAACTGGAGGTAGATGGTGTGGAGCCCCGCCTCCTTCGCCTGCATCGCGAACTCCGGGTCGGCGAAAGAGATGCCGTTGGAGGCGGCCTGGATGTGCGAGAACCCCATCCTCGCCGCCAGCCGCAACACGTCGTGGAACTGCGGGTGCAGGGTGGGCTCGCCGCCGGAGAACTGTACGATCCTGCCGGCCACCGGGCGCTCGTTGCGGTAGGCCTGGAGCATCTCCCGAACCTGGTCGAGCGACGGCTCGCAGACGTACCCGGTGACGTTGGCGTTGGCGAAGCAGATCGGGCAGGTGAGGTTGCAGCGGTTGGTCAGGTCGATATTCCCCAGGACCGTGTGGTTCAGATGCATCCCGCAGAGGCCGCAGCTCGTCGGGCAGGAGACCTCGCCCGCGACGTTCGGGTTGCTCAGTCCGCAGCCGGTGTCGAAGGTCCAGCGCTCGTTGCGGAGGTACATCCCCGCGTCGCCCCAGTAGATGTCCCGGCACTCCCCGTGCTCGGGGCAGGATTTGCGCATCAGCACCTTGCCCCCCTCCTCGTACAGCTCGGCCGGGATGACCTTCAGGCACTGCGGGCAGAGGGACTGGGTGGTCTTCGGGAGCCCCTTCTTCAGCGGCTCCCACGGATACCCGGAGAGGGTGTAGGTGCGCTCCGCGACGGCGGCGCCTCCTGGAACAGTGCTCACATGAACCTCCGTCATTGTCTATTGTGCAGGGGGAATGCTACGAAAACAGGCGGGTGCAGTCAAGCCCCGCGGCGCACCGGGCCATCGGAGGCGGCCGGACGTTCAGCCGTCGGCCTGGGGGTCGCCCGCGGGCGACCTGGAGAGATCCGCGGGCGCGAGCGAGGGGGTTTCCGCGGGGGCGGGCGAGGCGGTTTCCGCGGGCGCGGGAGACCCGGTCACCGCGGGCGCGGGCGACGGCGTGACCGGGCGCCGCCCCACGTGCACCCTCGTCCCCCCCTTGCCGTCGGGCTTCACCTGCACCACCTCGGGCGCCCCGAACCGCGAGAACGCGCCCAGATCCACGTTCACCTCCGTCCGCTCCCTCCCCCGCGCCGCGCGCGTGCCGGGGACCTTCACGGTCATATCCTTGTCGTCCCCGCCGCGGGAGATGAAGGTCAGCTTCACGGCATCCCCCGCGGAGGCGGGGATGCTGAGGGAGAAGCCCCCGTCGCCGGAGACGGTGCCGTGCGCAACCGCGCCGGTGGCCCGGTTCCGCGCGCTGACCCGGATCGGCTGCCAGCCCGTGACGCAGCCCGGGAGGCCCGCGATGCAGGCGGCGCCTTCGGCGTCCGGCGGGTGGACCATCACCGCCCCCTTCTGCAGTTCGATTTCGCCGGCCAAGACCCCGCGGGCGGCGAGCAGGCACCCGATCGTCACGCTGCGCAGTTTCATTCGATCGACTCCTTTCCCGAAGAGGGTCCGCCGTTCCGCCTCCAGTATACATCCTCGACGATTCCGCGCCAACGGGGCGGCGAGGTTCCCGCCCTCACCGCACCCCGTCGAGGTAATATTCCACCGGGGCGCGGTCGTCGGTCAGCACCGGGACGTCGGAGGCCACCCCCCCTCTCCATCGGTGTTCGAGGATGCGGTCCAGTTCCGCCTCCCCCGAAACGGAGGGGCGGGGCGTCGACGAGGCGGCGAGGACGATGTTCTGCACCCGCTCGCCGTCGCCCGGCAGGCCGACCGGGAACAGGTCGACGCGCGGGAACACCGCCCGGTAGGTGGCGTACTCGGCGCGCGTGAACCTGCCGTGCGGCCCCTCCACGGAGCCGATGATGTTCACGAGCACCGCCCCGCCGTCCGCGAGCCGCGCACGCATCCTCCGCACCGCCTCGACCGTCGTCAGGTGGTGCGGGACGCAACTGGCGTCCCTGAAGGCGTCGACGATGATCAGATCGTACCGCTCGCCGCGCCTGTTGAGGAACAGCCGCCCGTCCTCGTGCAGGATACTCAGCCGCGGATGGTCGCGCAGGCCGAAGAAGCGTCGCGCGACCGCCGTGAGTGCGGGATCGATCTCCGCCACATCGATGCGTGCGCCGGGGTACCGCCGGATGAACCAGTTCGGGTACGCGTACGCCCCTCCGCCGATCAGCGCGACCCGCCTGAAGCCGGGCACGAGATGCTCTCCGAGCCGGAAGAATGTGTGGTAGTCGAAGACCAGGCCGTCCCCGTCCAGGAAGACGGCCGACTCCTGCCCGTACGGATCCGTGGACAGGACGCGGACCGGCCTGCCGGTCTCCTCGTCCGTCTCCTCGCAGACTCGGATCCGGTTGTACGGCGTATCCAGATCGAGGAGCAGACCATCCCCCGCCGCCCCCGGCGCGAGGCCGCCGGCCGCGAAAAGAAGCAGCAGGACGGCGCTCCGCGCCTGCGCCCGGCGGCCTCCGCGGAACAGGAGGGAGAGAAGCGCCAGGCCCGCCGCGAGCGCGAAGAGGAGGCGCCCGCTCCCCCAGAGCGGGATGAGGACGAACCCCGCGAGGAACGTCCCGGCGATGCTCCCGAGCGCCGAGAGGGCGTAGAGGGCGCCGACGGTCGCCCCCGAGCTGCCCGGGTCCCGTATGCGGAGCCGCGCGGCGAAGGGGGAGACCGCGCCGAGGAGGACGTTCGCGGGCGCGAAGAGCGCGAGCGAGGCGAGCAGGGAGAGGGCGCCCGGCCCCTCGATTCGGGCCTGCAGGGCGGAGGGCAGACGGTCCCTGAGCAGCGCCGTCAGGCCCACGCACGCCCCCGCCGCAAGTATCAGGGAGGAGAGGAGACGGGGATCCGGCCGCCTGTCCGCGAGCCGCCCTCCCGCCCAGTAGCCGGCGCTCAGGCTCGCCAGGATCACGCCGAGGAGATTGGTCCAGACGCGCAGGGAGGTCCCCGCGTACGGGGCGAGCACGCGCGACCCGGCAAGCTCGAAGCTCATCACCGCCGCGCCGCAGACGAACACCGCCAGCCCGCACGCGTAGCCTCGCATCGACCGCAATCCCCTCTCCCCCATCCTCGGTCCGCCCCGGATAGTCTACCCCGTCGGCATCCTGCGTCCAAGTCCCGCGTGAACAAGCTTCCCGCACCGGGCCGTGCGCAAAGACGATCACGACAATGCGGCGCGCAGTGGAGAGCCCTTATCGCCGGGCGCGTTTACGGGCGATGGATCCTCCGGGGCCTCGCGTCCGCACTGTGCCTGTTGGGCAGGCGCCTGCCGCTTCCCGCCGCGGGTATCCTGCGCTGACGCCTTTCCCGTCCTGCCGCATTTGTTCCGCGGCGGTTTTCCGTTGCGCCATAATGAACATTAGTTCATAATAAAATCGTGCAACGCGAGGGGATCCATGTCGAGGCCGAAATGCACCAGGCAGATCAGCGCCATGCCGGATGTGACGTACTTCAAGCCGGCCGGGGTGCCGCTTCGCATGCTCGAGGAGATCGTCGTGTCGCTGGATGAGGTCGAGGCGATACGCCTGGCGGACCTCGAGGGCGCGTACCAGGAGCAGGCGGCACGGGGGATGAACATCTCCCGCCCCACCTTCTCCCGCCTCATCGTGTCGGCGCACCGGAAGATCGCCGATGCGCTGGTGAACGGCAAGGCCCTCCGCCTGGAGGGGGGGAGCATCAGATTGAAAGGAGGAGCGCAATGAAGGTCGTCGTCACCTCGTCGGGGCAGGAGCTTACCTCCCCGATCGATCCCCGATTCGGACGGTGCGCGTTTTTCATGCTGGTCGACATCGATTCGATGGACGCCGTCCCCTACCCCAACGACTCCCGCCAGGCGGCGGGGGGCGCGGGGATCCAGGCGGGCCAGTTCGCGGCCTCCCTCGGCGCGGAGGCAGTCCTCACCGGAAACGTCGGTCCCAACGCGGCGCGCGTGCTCGGCGCGGCCGGGATCAAGGTCTACACCGGCATCAGCGGAACGGTCGAGGATGCGCTGCGGGCGCTCAAGGCGGGCGCGCTGCAGGTTGCACCGTCGGCGACCGTCGGCCCCCACTTCGGCACGGGAGGCGGCGGTGATCGTCACCGAGCCGGGAAGGGGCGCGCTGCACGATCTGGAACGCCTTCGCCGTCTGTTCGCGCATTTCAGGATCGGGGCGATGGTCGTGCTCAACCGCTGCGACACGGATCGGAACCTCGCCCGGCAGACGGAGCGGTACTGCGTGGGCCACGCCCTGCCCCTGGCGGGGTCGATCCCGTTCCATCCGGCGTTCATCGATGCGGCCGTCGCCGGCCGGCCGGCGGTGGAGGATGCGGAGGCGGGGCTGGCCGCCCGCCTGCGGGAGATCCACCGGCGCATCAGGCAGGCGCTCGCCGGGGGGTGAGGAAGACGGATGAAGCTGCTTGAGGAGATACTCGACTCGCTCCCCGCGGGCCCGGCGGTGGAGGAGGCGTACGTCTGCTCGTTCGACGTCGCCGTCCGCAGCGCGCAATGGGGTCTCTCCTCGGCGTTCCGCGACCCGTGCGGCGGATCCCAACCGGCCTGGGTGCAGGCGGCCGGGACACTCGTCGGCCGGCCCGCGCGCGAGGTCGCCGCGTACGCCCTCTCCGACCGCCTCCTGGAGGCGTCGCTCGGGATGGCCGCGGTCAACTCCCTCCTCGACCCGGAACAGTTCGTGTTGCACGAGATCAACGCGGCGCAGCTCGTCGCGGAGAAGGGCCGGGGGAAACGAGTGGCCGTCGTGGGGTCGTTCCCGTTCCTCGAACGGATCCGCGCTGCGGCCGCGAGCCTCCGCGTGGCGCACCGGCCCCCGTGGGAGGGGCGCGAGGGGGTCGAGGAGGCGCGCCGCATCCTCCCCGAAGCCGAGGTCGTCGCCGTCACCGGGAGCTCCTTCATCAACCACACCGCCGGGGAGCTCCTGGCCCTGTGCCCGAACGCCTACACGCTGGTCCTGGGCCCGACCACCCCCCTCTCCCCCGTTCTCTTCCGGCACGGGGTCGACGCGATCTGCGCCGCCCTCGTCGCCGACCCGGCGCAGGCGCTGCCGTGCATCCTGCAGGGCGCCCCGTTCCGGATGATCGAGGGGATGCGGCTGGTGACGGCGTTCAGGAACGAAGGGACCGTCCGGTGACCGCGCGCAGAACGAGGCGGAAAGAGACGGGGATCGGGGCGCCGACCGGGGCCATCCTGGAGAGCATCTCGGACGGCGTCTTCACCGTCGACGATACATGGCGCATCACCTCGTTCAACCGCGCGGCCGAGGAGATCACCGGCGTTCCGCGCCGGGAGGCGATCGGCCGGCTCTGCATGGAGGTGTTCCGTTCCAGCATGTGCGAGGCCCACTGCGCGCTGCGCCGCACCCTCAAGACAGGCGCGCCGGTCATCGGCCGTTCCGGCTACATCGTCACCGCCGCCGGCGAACGGATCCCCATCAGCGTCTCCACCGCCGTGCTGCGGGACGCGGCCGGCCGTCTCATCGGGGGCGCGGAGACGTTCCGGGACCTTCGCGAGATCGAGGCCCTCCGCCGCGCACTCGAGGGGAAATGGAGGATCGGCGACCTCGCGAGTCGCAGCCCCCTGATGCAAAGGGTATTCGAGATGCTCCCGGCCATCGCCGCCAGCCCGAGCACGGTCCTCGTTTCGGGGGAAACCGGAACGGGCAAGGAGGTCGTGGCGCGCACGATCCACTCCCTCAGCCCCCGCCGCAGGGGCCCGTTCATCGCCGTCAGCTGCGGTTCGCTGCCCGACACGCTTCTCGAATCGGAGCTTTTCGGCTACAAGGCGGGGGCGTTCACCGGGGCGGAGAGGGACAAACCGGGGCGCTTCTCCCTTGCGCGCGGCGGCACCCTCTTCCTCGACGAGATCGGCGAGGTGAGCCCGGCACTCCAGGTCCGTCTCCTGCGGGTACTGCAGGACAGGACCTACGAACCGCTGGGAGCGACCCGCTCGGAATCGACGGACGCGCGGATCATCGTCGCCACGCACCGGGACCTGGCCGCGCGCGTTCAGGCGGGCGCGTTCCGGGAGGATCTCTACTACCGCGTGAACGTGATCCGCGTGGAACTCCCCCCCCTTCGCCGGCGCAAGGAGGACATCCCCCTTCTGGCGGGCCAGTTCATCGAACGGTTCAACCGCATGCAGGGAAAGGCCGTCCCCGGGATCGCCCCCGAGGCGCTCTCGCTCCTGATGGCCCACCAGTGGCCCGGGAACGTGCGTGAACTCGAAAACGTCATCGAACGCTCCTTCATCCTGTGCGCGGACGGGCTCATCGGGATCGAACACCTCCCGGAGGAGCTGACGGCGCATGCCGCACCGTCGGGGTCCGCGATACGCTCCTCCCATGAGCTTTTGGATGCCCAGGCCATCCGCGCCGCGCTCGAGAAGAGCGGCGGCAGCCGCCTTGCAGCCGCGCGCGAGCTCGGAATCCACAAGACCACCCTGTTCCGCAGGATCAAGAAGCTCCGCATACGCCTCCCGGACCGCGACGGCCGTCGCCGGAACGCGCGCTCGCAGTAGCGCATCCGCTACTGTATTTCGCCCCATGGGTTGCGCACATGCAACTCAGCTTCGATCATCCCGCGCCGCCCATAACTCGTAACGTATTCCCGGGCAAAATGATAAATGTTAGCACCCCATTCCAGTCAGGGTGGAACGACATATGCTTCCCTCAAGGTAAGAAAGGACCTCGGGATCCCATATGAGCAAGGCGGCATTCGCCTGTTGGGACAATCGGATTGCGCCGGTCTTTGACACGGCACGGGAGATCCGCCTCGTTGAAACCGACGGGGGGGAAATCGCCGCGGAATCGCGGGAGCATCTTGGCGAGGGCCTTCCGGCGCAGCGGGCGCTTCGTCTCGCCGAGCTCGGCGTCGACACGCTCGTCTGCGGGGCGATTTCGAGGCCCCTGCACGAGATGATCGTCTCATCCGGCATACGGGTGTTCCCGTTCATCGCGGGAGATTTGAAGGAGATCATCCGGGCATGGCGGGCGGACGCCCTGCGGAGCGACGCATTTGCCATGCCGGGCTGTTGCGGGCGCGTCGGGTGGCGCGGCCGCGGGAGGGGCCGCCGGGGCGGATGCCGGCGGGGAAGAATCGATCGGTGACTAAACAGACATACGGAAAGGAGGGTGCGACGATGCCACGGGGAGATGGAACGGGGCCCGCGGGAATGGGCCCGATGACGGGAAGGGCGGCCGGATACTGCGCGGGGTTTGGAACGCCTGGCTACGCCAACCCAGGCGTGGGAGGCGGGTTCGGGCCGGGATACGGGCGCGGACGCGGCTTCGGGATGGGCTTCGGGCGCGGACGCGGCTTCGGGATGGGCTTCGGACGGGGCTGGCGGAACTGGCGCTGGGCGGCGGGCCCGGCGGGGGTGGGCGGGTTTCCCGCTCCGTACGTCGGGGATCCCGATCCCGAGATGGAGAAGCTGGCGTTGAAGCGCCAGGCCGACGCCCTGCAGTCCGAGCTGGAGATGATCAAGAAGCGCCTCAGCGAGGTCGAAGCGGCGGCGGAGAAGTAGGCGCCGCGGAGGCACCCGGATGAAAACACGGCGGGAAGATCCATGATCCTGGCGATCGCCTCGGGCAAGGGAGGGACCGGCAAGACGACCGTCGCCCTGAATCTGGCGCGCACGTTCGCGGCGCCGGTCCAGCTCCTGGACTGCGACGTGGAGGAGCCCAACTGCCACCTGTTCCTGCGCGGGGAAGGGGCTGTTTCGGAGATCGTCTCGATCCCCGTCCCCGAGGTGGACGCGGCCCTGTGCGACGCATGCGGCGAATGCGGCCGGTTCTGCGAATACCACGCCATCGCCGCCTTCGGGTCCGGTCCCCCGGTCGTCTTCCCGGAGATGTGCCACGGATGCGGCGGATGCGCGCGGGTCTGCCCGCGAGGCGCCATCCGCGAGCGGGACCGGCGCATCGGGATCGTCGAGACGAAGCAGACGGGCGCGATCACGCTTGTCCAGGGGCGCCTCGACGTCGGCGCGGCGATGGCGCCGCCGCTCATCCGGGCGGTGAAGGCACGCCTGCGGGGCGACATACCCGCGATCCTGGATGCGCCCCCCGGGACCTCGTGCCCGGTGATCGCCGCAATCCGCGGGGCGAATCTGGCCCTGCTGGTCACCGAGCCCACGCCGTTCGGCCTGCACGACCTCACGCTCGCCGTGGAGATGGCGCGCGGGATCGGGGTCCCCTTCGGCGTGGTCGTCAACCGCGTCGGGATCGGGGATGACCGGGTCCGCCGCTTCTGCGAAAAGGAGGGGGTGCCGATCCTCGCGGAGATCCCGGACGACCGCAAAATCGCGGAGGCGTATTCCCGGGGAGAACTGCTCCTGGATGCCCTCCCGGGATACCGGGCGCTGTTCGAGCGTCTCCTGGAGAACGCGATGGGCGGCCGCGCCGCCGAAAGGAGATGAGCCGTGCCGACCTATGAGTACGAGTGCTCGGAGTGCGGCGGGAGGTTCGAGCGCCGGCAGGCCATCTCCAACGCCCCGGTTTCAAACTGTCCCGACTGCGGCGGGAAGGTCCGCCGCCTGATCAGCGGCGGGGCGGGTCTCCTCGTCAAGGGGGGCGGACGCGCCCGCGGCGCAAACGGCTGCTCGTTCGAGGCATCCGGCACGACCTGCTGCGGCAGGAACGGGCCGTGCGGGAAACCGTGCGGAGGAGCGGGATGACGACCCCTCCCCCTTCCCGCGTCTACGGCCCTGTCCCCTCGCGGCGCCTGGGACGCTCCCTTGGCGTCGACCTCGTGCCGTACAAGGTCTGCACCTACGACTGCGTCTACTGCCAGCTCGGGCGCACGACGAGCAAGACCCTCCGACGCGAAGAATACGTTTGCATCGACGAGGTCGTCGCGGAGCTGAAGGAGAAGCTCTCCGCCGGCCCCTCGCCCGACTGGATCGGTCTGGCGGGATCGGGCGAGCCGACGCTGAACCTGCGCATCGGCGACTGCATCGAAAAGATCAGGTCCCTGACCAGGATCCCCGTCGCCGTCCTCACCAACGGATCGCTCCTCTGGACCCCCGAGGTCAGGGACGGGCTGATGGGGGCCGATCTCGTGTTGCCGTCGCTCGACGCGGGCGACGAGGAGCTGTTCCGACTGGTGAACCGCCCGCATTTGGGGATCGAATTCCAGGCGATGGCGGAAGGACTCGTCGAGTTCGCCGCGCGGTTTCCTCGATCCGTATGGCTGGAGGTGATGCTGCTCGCCGGCGTCACCGCGGTCGAGGCGGAGGTGAAAAAGCTCGCCGCCCTCGCGCGGCGGATCGGGGCGGAACGGGTCCAGCTCAACACCGTCGTGCGTCCGCCGTGCGAGGCATTCGCCTCCGCCGTGCCGACGCACCGGATGGAGTCCTTTGCCGCCCTCTTCAGCCCGCCGGCGGAGCTGATCTGCCCCCCCGCGAACGCGCCGCCGTCGGGCGCGGACCGCGCCGCGAGCGACGAGGATATCCTGGCCTTGCTGCGCAGGCGCCCCTGCACGGCGCAGGGGCTCGCGGAGGGCCTGGGGATACACGTCGCCGAGGCGGTGAAGCGGCTGCAGGAGCTCGCCGCGCGGCGTCTTGTCGCCTCGACGCACAGGGACGGCGCCGTGTACCACACGGCGGCGGGGAACGGATGAACGACTACGATTTCCAGGCGGGGATCGCCCGACAGATGGAGAAGGAAACCCGCGCGCGGCGCATCCTCGGCGTCTCCGGTGCGGACGGACCGGAAAAGATCAGGAAGGCGTTCCGGCTCCTCATGCTCAATCCCGGTTCCACGCATGCCGCGGCGAAAAGGCGAAGGAGGCGCGGCGTTCTCGGCTCGGCGAGATGCTGGGAGCCGGATGCCGCGGTCCGGCTCCCACGGAACGTTGTTCCCGGGGCGGCGCACGCCCGAATCCACCGCGAGCCGCACGCCGATTTCTATATCGTACGGCTGACCAAGGGCAAGGGCGGCACGCCGCCCCCCGGGACGCGCAACGGGCCGAGGAAGCCCGCGGAGGCCCGATACGGATGCCCAGGGAACTCGTGATCATCAGCGGCAAAGGGGGAACCGGCAAGACGAGCGTCACGGCCGCCTTTGCCGTCCTGGCGGGGAAGGCGGTCATGGCCGACTGCGACGTGGACGCGGCGGACCTGCACCTCGTCCTCGCGCCGCAGGTGCGGGAGCGCCATGAATTCCGCAGCGGACACGAGGCCGTCATACATCCCGACGCCTGCACCGGCTGCGGCGCGTGCGCGTCCCTCTGCCGGTATGCCGCGGCGGTTCCGCACTCAAATGAGGGCGGAAGAACGGTCTACACGATCGACCCGGTCTCCTGCGAGGGGTGCGGCGTCTGCGTCAGGTTCTGCCCGGCGCACGCCATCGATTTCCCCGAGCAGCGCTGCGGCGAATGGATGGTTTCAACCACCCGGTGCGGCCCGATGGTGCACGCGCGTCTCGCCGCCGCGGCCGAGAACTCGGGAAAGCTGGTCACCGCCGTCCGCCGGGAGGCGCGCCGCATCGCCGCGGAGGAGAATCGACCGCTCATCATCGTGGACGGCCCTCCGGGCATCGGCTGCCCGGTGATCGCCTCCCTCGGCGGCGCCTCGCTTGTGCTGGTCGTGACGGAACCCACCGTCTCCGGCATACACGACCTCCGGCGGGTCCTCTCCCTTGCCCGCCATTTCAAGGTGCCGGCGGCGGTGTGCGTGAACAAGTGGGATCTCAACCCGGCGATGGCGGCGGGGATCGAAACCGAGGCGCGGGCCTGCGCCGCCCCTCCGGCGGGGAGGATCCCCTACGATCCGTCCGTCACCGCGGCGCAGATGGCGGGGACAAGCGTGGTCGAGCTCGGCGGCGGTGAGGCGGCGCAGGCGATCGGGCGGCTGTGGAACACGGTGAACGGAATCCTTTCGCGAAACGGTACAACCGGGTAACGGAAAGGGGGCGCGCGATGCCGAGGGGAGACGGGACGGGGCCGATGGGCCGGGGCCCGGGAACGGGACGCGGCCGGGGCATGGGCGCGGGCGGAGGGATGGGGCGAATGGGGGGAAGCAGACCGGGGGCGGGGCCGGGCGGCGACTGCGTCTGCCCCTCCTGCGGAGCGAGAGCGGTTCATCGGGCGGGTATCCCCTGTTTCGATCTGAAATGCCCGAAGTGCGGAACGCCGATGCTGCGAGGGTGAGCGATCACAGCGAACAGCCGCGGAGGGATGCGGCGGAGCACCGCCGGCATACACGCGGGGGCCGGCACAGGGATTTGTATGCGCCATGATTTCATGAAGAACGCCAAACTGCTGCCGGCCAACTTCGGCCCCCTGCGGGACGCGGACGGCCACGCCCGGCTCACGGGCCCCTGCGGCGACACCGTCGAGATCTGGCTGCGGATGGGAGAGGGGCGCATCGCGCAGGCCTCCTTCACCACGGACGGCTGCGGCCATTCCATCGCGAGCGGGAGCGCCGCCGCCCGGCTGGCAGAGGGGAAGACGCCGGAAGAGGCGCTGCGAACGATCGGCGGGGAGGAGGTCGCCGCCGCCGCGGGGGGCCTCCCCGAGGAGTCGAGGCATTGCGCGATCCTCGCCGCCGCCGCGCTCGCCGAGGCGTTGTCCGATCTCGTCGGGCGCAGGGGTCGGCGGGGGGCCGCACGGAAAGCGAAGGAAGCGCCCTCCCCTCCCCCGCGGCGCGGCGGGACCGACGACGAGGCGCTGCGGCGGCGCCTCAAGGAGATACGGCACACCGTCGTCGTTCTGTCGGGGAAGGGGGGCGTGGGCAAGAGCACGGTGGCGGTAAACCTCGCGGTCGCCCTCGGGCTCGCCGGCAAACGGGTGGGCCTTCTCGACATAGACATCCACGGGCCGAGCGTCCCCGGGATGCTCCGGCTGCGCGACGAGACGCTCAGGGTCGAGGACGACGCCATCGTTCCGGCGCGGGTCGGCGGACTCAAGGTGATGTCCGTCGGGTTCCTCCTGCAGGGGCGCGACGACGCGGTCATCTGGCGCGGCCCGATGAAGGCGGGCGTCATCCGGCAGTTCCTCCAGGACGTCGCGTGGGGGCCGCTCGACTATCTCGTCGTCGATTCCCCGCCCGGGACGGGCGACGAACCGCTCTCCGTCTGTCAGTGTGTCGGGAAGGGGGCCGCCGCGCTGATCGTCACGACCCCGCAGGACGTGGCCGTCGCGGACGTCAGGAAATCGATCAACTTCTGCCGCGCCCTCGGCCTGCCGGTTTTGGGGGTCGTGGAGAACATGAGCGGATTTGCCTGCCCGGGCTGCGGCCTGGTCACCCACATCTTCAAGAAGGGGGGCGGGGAACGGATGGCGGCGGAGACGGGGGTGCCGTTCCTCGGCCGGATACCGATCGACCTCGTACTCGGCGAAACCGGGGACGAGGGACGCCCGTACGTCCACCGGCACGCCCGGACGGAGGCCGGGGGTGCGTTCATCCATATCGTCGATTCGATCCTCGCCCGTTTCGGCTCCTCGGAGACGCCGGCGCCCGTCGTACCGTCAACCACCCACAACAAGGAGGGACGCATGCGCATCGCGATACCGCTCACGGGAGGCACACTCAGCGCGCATTTCGGACACTGCGAATCGTTCGCCCTGGTGGACGCGGATCCCGCGGAAAAGAAGATTCTCGGGCGCGAGGACGCCGTGCCGCCGCCGCACGAGCCGGGCGTTCTCCCCGCGTGGCTCGCGGAACGCGGCGCTGACATGATCATCGCCGGGGGGATGGGCTCGCGGGCGCAGGGGCTGTTTGCGGCGCAGGGGATCAAGGTGCTGGTGGGCGCCCCGGCCGAGGCGCCGGAGAAGCTGGTGGCGGACTACCTGGCGGGATCCCTCACGACCGGCGCGAATGCCTGCGAGCACTGAGCCTCGTTCGGCGAGCGCCGAAACGCACGGGCACGGCCATTGCCTGATCTGCGGGACGCACAACCCGTTTTCTCTGGGCGCGCGGTTCCGCGAAGACCGGCACGGCTCGGTAAGGGCGCGGTTCAAGGCGCTGCCGTGGTTCCAGGGGTACGAGGGGATCCTTCACGGCGGCGTGATCAGCGGCCCGCTGGACTCCGCCATGACGCACTGCCTGTTGCTCCACGGCGTCCGCGCGGTGACAGGGGATCTTCGCGTGCGGTTCCTGGAGCCGGTCCGCTGCGGCGCCGTGCTCGACGTGCGGGCGCACCCGCTGGAGATGACGCCGCCCTTGTACCGGTCCGCCGCAGCAATCGCGGACGATGCGCGCGTCGCAGCCAGGGCGGAGGCGAAGTTCATGCGCTGCCGGGGGGACCGATACCCGTGAACGAAACGGCCGTCACCGTACTCGTCGACAACGAGGCGGGCGAGGGGCTGCGCGCCGAGCACGGCCTCTCCCTCCTGGTCGAGGCGGGCGGGCGCACCGTTCTGTTCGACACCGGACAGGGCGCCGCGTTGCGGCACAACGCCCCCCGTCTCGGCGCGTGCCTGGGATCGATCGATGCGCTCGTGCTGAGCCACGGCCACTACGACCACACGGGAGGGGTGGCGGAGGTCCTGTCCGCCGCGCCCCGCGCGAGGCTGATCATGCATCCGAATGCCGCGCTCGAGCGCTACAGCGTCCCGCCGGGAAAGGAGCCGCGCGCCGTCGGCATGCCGGCCGCGGTGCGGGAGACGATCCTGCGGCTGCCCGCCGGGGCGGTCGTGGAGGCGCTCGCGCCGGTCGGCCTCGGTCCCGGGATCGGGGTGACCGGTCCGATCCCCCGGGAAACCGCCTGGGAGGACATCGGCGGTCCGTTCTTCATGGATCCGCACAGGCGGCGGCCCGACGCCCTCGAGGACGATCAGGCGCTGTGGATCGCGACGCCGGGCGGCGCGATCGTATGCGTGGGGTGCAGCCATGCCGGCCTGATCAACACGCTGCGGTACGTCCGGAGGGTGAGCGGGATCGAAACGATCCGTGCGGTCATCGGCGGCTTCCACCTGTGCAACGCGAAGAAGCGGCGCATGGAGGAGACGCGGAAGGCGCTCCAGGCGGCGGCGCCGGGGGTGCTCCTGCCGTGCCACTGCACGGGCGGCGAGGCGGTGCGCGCCCTGCGCGACGAGGAGTGCCTGCGGGTCGCCCCGTGTCGCGCGGGGGCACGGTTCCATTTTTCGCCGCATACGGCCGGGGAATGCGGCGTGACGTCCGTACCGCCCGGCATCGCAAAGGAGGTGGCGCAATGAAGATCGTGGTGACGGCCCAGGGAACGGACCTCTCGTCGTTCATCGATCCGAGGTTCGGGAGGTGCCGGTACTTCCTCCTCGTCGACACGGACCTGATGCGGGTCGAGGCGCTCCCCAACCAGGCCCAGCAGGCGGCGGGCGGGGCGGGGATCCAGGCGGCGCAGTTCGTCGCCGAGCGCGGCGTACAGGCGGTGATCACCGGCTCCGTGGGCCCCAACGCAGACGAGGTGCTGAAGAAGGCGAATATCCCCGTCTACCGCGCCGCCGGGACCGTGCAAACGGCGGTCGAGAAGTTCAAGGACGGAAAGCTCCCCCAAGGCGGCGGGAAGGAGTAGGCGGCGGCCGATACGGAGGAGACGGGGTGAACGCCGCGCCGGTGGATCTCCATCTCGTCAGATACTTTTCCTCGATCGTGGCCATCTCCGGGGGGCGGGTCGTCGCGGCCAGCACGCCCACGATTGCGCGCTGCCCCCTCGCGCGGCGCCTGTACGACGGCTTCGATTGCCCGCGCGGCAACGGGGAGGCGCTCAGGCGGGCGGTCTGCCGGGTGATCGAGTCGAAGATCCGGCGCTACGGCTTCTGCACCCCTCGAAGGGTGCTGCGCAGCGGGACCTCCGCCATCCCCTTCGGCGCATCCGAGATGCTGATGCATGCGCTGCGGAAGCGAACGATAGACGCCGCGGTCGTGGTCTGCGACGGGGCGGGGACGGTGATCTGCTCCGACCCGGAGCTCGTCCAGGGGATCGGCGCCCGGATGCACACCGTGCTCTTCACGACGCCCATCGCGGCCGTCCGGCAGCGGATCGAGGCCGCCGGGGGGCGCGTGCTGTATCCGGATGCGTCGATCGACCAGGCGGGCGGCGTCGAGAAGGCCCTGCGGCTCGGATTCAGGGCCGTGGCGGCCACCGTGCGGGGAAACGACGCCGGCCTGCTGGCCGGGTTCGCGGCGATGGGGAAGCGCTGCGGCGCCTCGATCACCTCGCTGGTGGTCTGCACCACGGGGATGGACGCCCGCCGCACCGGCGCGATACTGGCGCACGCGGACCTCGTCTGGGGGTGCGCTTCGGAAGCGGTGCGCGCGCGGATCGAGCCCCGCGCCCGTATCCAGTTCTCGAGGGCGATACCGGTCTTCGTTTTGACGCGCAGGGGCGCGGCGTTCGCGGCCGCCTGCTCGAGCGATCCGGATCGGATCGAAAACCTGGACGGGCAGAGGCAGTACCTGATCGCCCTGGGGCGCCGGGGGCCTCGCGTGCGGATAGGGATGTTCGAGGCGCGCATCAACGAGGCGCGCCTGCCGGCCGCCGCGCGGGAGGCGCGCGAGGGGCGGTGCGACCGACCGCGGACGGGGGGGAGGGGCGCGCCCGACCGTGCATGCGGGATCGATGCGGAAGAAGCTGCGCCCTGAGCCGCCGGGGAGGCGCGGCATCCTTCCTTTGCCTGTGCGCGGCCGGATGGTGTAGAGTTACGCCGCACAGCGGCGCTGCCGAGGGGGGCGGTCGAACGTTCCCGCCCTGACGCGACGAGCATGAACCGGCCAGATGCACCGAGGATGAAAACGTCCGCACCGAAGATGAAAACGTCCGACGTGGAACGCCTGCTGCGGGAGGAGCTGCGCACGGTGACCGGCTGCACGGAGCCGGCGGCCATCGCGTACGCGGTGCAGTGCGCGAAGCGCCACCTGTCGTGCGACGCCGGCCGGGAGCGGGTCCGGGTGGCGCTCCGTCTCTCCCCGGAGGTTCTCCGCAACGCGTCCACGGCGGTCGTCCCGGGGATCGGAAGGCGGGGGATACGGGCGGCGGTGGTCGCAGGCCTCCTCTCCTCCTCGGTTGGATTCGACCCGTTCGCGGGGCTAAGGGTGCCGCGCACGCACCCGCTCCTCTCCCGTCGCGGCTGGTTGGCGGTCGCCCCCTTCGCGAGGCGCGGCATCTACATCCGTGCCGCGATCACGGTCCGCGACGAAACCGTGACGGCCACCGTCGCGGGGCGGCACGACTGTATCGTCTCGATTGAGAAGAACGGCAGGGTGCGGTACCGCGCCGTCCCGCGGCGGCGCGCGGCGCGGCTGAACGGGGTGCGGGAGATCGAGGCGATCGTGCGGCGGCGTTCCCCCCGCCTTGAGAGGATCGCCTTGGATTTCATCGCGCGCCAGGTGAAGGCCGACCCGGGCACACCGCTCGAGGACGGGGTCGCCGGGCTTGTCGCGCGGAGGATGCTCGGCCGCCCGCTCCCCGTTGTCACCGTCACCGGCTCCGGGAACCAGGGGATCTTTCTCGGCGTCCCGCTTCACGCGCTGCACCGGAGAGTCGGCCGCCGCGCCCTGCCCGCGGTCCTCTTCTCCCTGCTGGCGCAGATCCACCTGAGCCGGCGCCGCAAGAGGATCTCCGACGTCTGCGGCCTCGGCGTCAAGGCGGCACCCGCGCTCGCGGCCGGACTCGCCTACGCCCGCGGCGATTCCGTCGCCTCCATCGGCCGGATCATGGCCGAGGTCCACGACCGGCTGAAGGGGATGCCCTGCCGCGGCGCGGAGCCGGGCTGCGGGGCCAAGGCCGTCCGGGCCCTCCGGTGCGTCTTCGCGGCCGCGGGGAACCCGGCGGAGGCGGCGCGCGACCGCGGACCCGCGGGGCGCGGCACCCAGGTCAGCCGCCGCGCCGCACCCCCTTCCCGGCTCGAGATCGAGCGGAACCACGCCCGGCTGCTGGAGCGGAACATGCGCTTCCGGAAACACGGGTACGACTTCTCCAGGAGCATCCGCTTCGTGCTCTCTCATGCCCTCCCCCTCTCCGGCGCCGTGCTCGAGATCGGCACCGGTAAGGGGCGTTTCCTCAGCGCGCTGGCCGCAAAGGTTTCCTCCGTCACCACAGTGGATATCTCCCGCTCCGAACAGCGATTCGCCCGGTTGAACGCCGCCTGGGCGGGCGTCGGGGACAGGATCAGGTTCATGGCCGGGGACGTTGCGCGACTGGGCTTCCGCGACGGCACGTTCGACGCGGTGATCTCGATGAACGCCCTTCACCATTTTTCCGACCCGGTCGCGGCGGTGCGCGGGATGGCGCGGCTGCTCAGGCCGGGGGGGAGGATCGTGCTCAGCGACCTGGACGCCTCCGGGTACCGCATCTTCGACCGCGTCTTCGCCGCCGAGGGACGGGCGCACGCGCGGTCCCGGTTCCGTTTCGGGGAACTGGCCGACTGCCTGCGCGGGGAGGGGTTGCGGGTCCGGCGCTTCCGCGCGGAGCGCCAGGAACTGCTGATCGCCGAGCGAAACGGCCGTGGCGGCGTCACCCAAGAAAGGAGACCGCAATGAGCATCGCGATCGACGCGCGCGACATCTCCGTCCGCTTCCGGGATCGCGGCAGGACGGTGGAGGCGTTGCGCGGCATCAGTCTGCGCGTGGAACGGGGGGAGGTGTTCGGGTTCCTGGGCCCCAACGGCTCGGGGAAGACCACCACCATGCTCGTGCTGCTCGGCTTCATCGCCCCCCACGCCGGCCGGGCGGCCCTGTTCGGCGAGGACGTGCGCACGCGCATTGCGCGCGCGCGCATCGGCTACCTCCCCGAGAAGGCGGAGACCTACCCGTTTTTGACGGGGCGGGAGCTGCTTTGGATGGCGGGGAGGATCTTCGGGATCCCGCGAGGGGCGCTGAAGCGGAGGATCGGCGAACTCCTGGACCAGGTCTCCCTTTCGGCCGCGGCCGACCGGAGGATCGCGACCTACTCCCGCGGCATGCTGCAGCGCATCGGCCTGGCGCAGGCGCTCATGAACGACCCCGACCTGCTCGTCCTGGACGAGCCGACCGGAGGCATGGACCCGATCGGCCGGATGGCAATACGCCGGCTCATCGAGGCGCTGCGGGCCCGCGGCAAGACGGTGTTCTTCTCCTCGCACGAACTCTCCGAGGTGGAGCGCGTCTGCAACCGCGTCGCCGTCATCGCCGAGGGACGCATCGCGGCGCGCGGCGCGATCTCCGACCTTGTCCCGGCGGGCGAATCGCTCGAGGGGTATTTCCTGAAGACGATCACGGAGGCCTCGGACCGGGAAGGGGGTGCCTCGTGAGGCGGGCGGCGACCATCGCGTGGGTCGTATGGCTCGAACTGCTCAGGCGCAAGGAGCTCTACGTGCTTCTGATCCTGCTTGCCACGCTCCTCTGCGCCTTGCTCTCGGCCGACGTCTTCGGGCTGGGGACCACGGCACGCTACGTGTTGGACCTCGGGCTTCTGCTGGCCTGGATCTTCACGCTGGTGCTGGCGGTCATCGTCGGCTCCCGCCAGCTGCCGGACGAGGAGAAGAGGGGGACGATCTACCCGCTGCTCGCCAAGCCGCTGACCAGGGCGGAACTGCTCCTCGGCAAATGGCTGGGCGTATGGTCGGCCGTCTCCTGCGCGAGCGCCGTCTTCTACCTGCTGGTCGCGGGCGTCGTGCGGGCGTACGGGGGCTCGTTCGGCTGGCCGGCGCTGGCGCAGGGGTGGGCCGCGCACCTCGCGGGGCTGGCGGTGCTCTCCGCGCTCGCGCTCGCCTTCTCGACCCGCATGACCAGCGGGGCCGCCGCGTGCATGAGCTACGTGGTCGCCGGCGCGTCCCTCTGCGTCCTGCCCCGCATCCCGGAGATGCTCTCCGGGGCGAGCGGCCCGCAGGCGGCGCTCCTGTCGGCGCTCTACTACCTGTTCCCCCACATCGAGCTGTTCGACCTGCGCCTGCGCATCGTCCACGGATGGGGCACGGTGCCGCGCGGCGTCTTCGCCCTCATCCTCGCCTACGGCGCCGCGCTCACCGCCCTCCTGCTCCTCGTCGCGTGGCTCGGCTACCGCCGGAAGCGTTTCGACCGGGGAGGCGCTGCATGAACCCGCCGGCCGCAACGAGCCGCCTTCTCCCCGCCGCGGCGGCCGTCGCCCTCGCCGTACTCGCCTTCTCGCTCGCCTGCCGGCTCACGACCGATCCGATCTTCGTCCGCTGCGCCTCGCCCCCCCTCATCGGCCGGCTCCTCGGGGAGAGCCGCCGCGCCCTCGGCGGCGCCATGGTCGAACAGGCCGACCGGTACTTCCACCGCGGCATCGGCCACGCCAGGAAGAGGGTGCCGATGGGGTTCATCCAGCGCGCGGCGGACCACGTCAACCCCCGTCTCCCGGAGCATCTGGAGGGCCACGAGATCGACGAGATCATGCCCTGGCTGCGCATGGCGACCCGGCTGAACCCCCGCGACGTGGATGCCTTCCTCGACGCCGCGTTCTGGGTGGATGCGCGACAGGGGGGGCGGCGCGACCTGGCGCTGGGGATCCTCGCGGAGGCGCGCAGGCACAACCCCGGCGACTACCGGATACCGATGCAGCGCGGGCGGGTCCTTCTCCGCGGCGGCGAGGTGCGGGCGGCGGCGCGGGCGTTCGACGCCGCGCTCGCGATGTGGGAGACCACCGGGGGCGTCGACCAGGCGCGAAGGGAGCTGGACCGGGCCGCCCTGCTCGACTTCCGGGGATTCGTGCACGAGCTGGAGGGGGACCAGGCGGCGGCGCTCGGCTGCTACAGGGAACGCGCGCGGACGCGGTCCGGTGTCAACGGTTCGCAGGCCGTCATCCGCGAGATCGAGGAGGGGCGGCGGTCGCGCCGCGACGCTGAGCGGCAGCTCGCGGTGTTGATGGGGAGCGCGGTCGATCCCGACGAGCAGTGCCGCCATGACGAGGACCACGGCGAAACGCACGAACACGCCCACGGGGCGCACGCGCACTGACCGTGCCCCGCGCGCCCGGACGCGGCGTCCGCCCCGTGGAATGTCTCCTTCCCCGCCCCCGTCTGTTTCCCGTCCCCCCCCTGTCTCCGTCGTTCCATTTTCCTGTGGCGGGCGGCTCGAAAATCATCCATACTGTGTTTCCTCCGGATCGGAATATGCGCCCTATGGCCAAGAAGATCGTCTCTCTCGCCGAACTCGATCCCCTTCAGCACGGCAAGATCAAGGAGATCAACGGATGGCCGAACTTCGTCCGCCGCCTCGAGGCGATGGGGCTGCGGCCGGGCAGGCGCGTCATGAAGATCAGCGGGCAGTTCCTGCGGGGTCCCGTCACCGTTTCCGTCGGGCACACCTCCATGGCCCTCGGGCACGGGATGGCGATGCGGGTGATGGTCGAGATCGAAGGATGAAGACGGTCCTTCTCATCGGCAATCCGAACGTCGGCAAGAGCGTCTTCTTCTCCCGTCTCACCGGCACGCGGGTCGTCGCCTCCAACTACCCCGGAACCACCGTCGGGTTCACCAAGGGACGGATGGCCGTCGGCGGGGAGGTGTGCGAGGTCGTCGACGTCCCCGGCGTCTACTCGCTCTGCCCGACCAGCAAGGCCGAGGAGGTCGCCTGCGGGATGCTCGGCGAGGGCGACGTCGTCATCAACGTCGTCGACGCGACGAACCTCGAGAGGAACCTCTCCCTCACCCTCGAGCTGATGGAGCGCGGCATCCCCCTCGTCGTCGCCCTGAACATGTGGGACGAGACCGCGCACCGGGGCATCAGCATCGACACGGCGCGTCTGGAGAGGATGCTCGGGGTGCCGGTCGTCCCCACGACCGCCCTCACCGGGGAGGGGTTCAACCGCCTCGTCGAGCGGCTTTCGGAGGCCCGCGCCCCGTCCATCGGCCCGCTCGGGCGCGACGAGCGCTGGGGGGCTATCGGCACCATCATCGACCGCGTCCAGCGGCTCGAGCACCGCCACCACACCGTGCGGGAAATCCTCCAGGAGCTCACCATCAAGCCCTGGACCGGGATCCCGATCGCCCTCCTGGCCGCCGCCGCCTCGTTCAAGGCGGTGCGGCTCATCGGCGAGACGTGGATCGCCTGGATCGCGGACCCGTTCTTCAACCGGATCTGGTCGCCGCTGCTCGCGCGCCTCGGCGTCCTCCTCGGCCCCGGCGTGCTCCACGACCTCCTCATCGGGAAGCTGATCGACGGGCGCGTCGACTACGTGCAGTCGTTCGGCGTTCTGAGCACGGCCCTCTACGTCGAATTCGCGATGGTGCTGCCCTACATCGTCTCCTTCTACTTCGTGCTGGGGGTGCTGGAGGACTCGGGCTACCTCCCGCGCCTGGCGATTTTGATGGACACCCTGCTGCACCGGATCGGGCTCCACGGCTTCGCGATCATCCCCGCCCTCCTGTCGTTCGGCTGCAACGTCCCCGGGATACTCGCGACGAGGGTGCTCGAGAGCAGGAGGGAGCGGTTCATCGCCTCGACGCTCATCTCGATCGGCATCCCGTGCGCGGCGCTCCAGGCGATGATCGTCGCCGTGCTGGGGAAACACGGCCTCCTGCCGGTCGCGGCGGTGTACGCCATCCTCGCCGCCGCCGTGCTGGCGCTCGGTTTCATCCTCAACCGGCTGATCTCCGGCTTCAGCCCCGAGCTTTTGCTGGAGATTCCGCCGTACCGGCTCCCCCCCCTGTCGCTCCTCCTGAAGAAGACCTGGTGGCGGGTGGGTCAGTTCATCAAGGAGGCGTTGCCGGTGGTCGTGGGCGGCGTGCTCGCCGTGAACCTGCTCTACATGCTCGACGTCTTCTCCGTCCTCGCCCGCCTCGCCGCGCCGGTGGTGCGCGGCCTCCTCGGGCTGCCTGAGGAGGCCGTCGTGGCGGTCGTGGTCGGGGTCCTGCGGAAGGACGTCGCGATGGGAATGCTCGCCCTGCTGCCGCTCACCGTGAAGCAGCTCGTCGTCGCCTCCGTCGTCCTGGCGATGACGTTCCCCTGCGTGGCCACCTTCGTGGTCCTCTGGCACGAACTGGGCTGGAGGGACATGCTCAAGTCCACCGGCATCATGCTCGTCGCGGCCCTGTGCACCGGGGGGCTGGTCAACCATCTCTGGCGGTGAGCGATTCCCCCGGCCCGCTCGCGCCGGACGCCGTGGCGGGAGGCGTTCCGGGCGCCTTGAACCACACGTTGTTTTCCGGCATACTCTGATCGGGCGTTGCGCCCGGCGGAAGGAGGATGCGCAGATGATCCGATCGAAAACCGCGAACCTGTACGAGATGATGGAGTTCCCCTCCGAGGGGGTCTTCAGCAAGGTCGTCGCGCGCGGGGGGATGTCGAACCACACGCTGATGTGCCTGGCGAAGGGGACCGACATCTCCGAGCACACCTCCTCGCGCGAGGGGACGGTGACGGTGCTCAAGGGGACGGGGACCTTCGTGTTGAACGGGAAGAAGATCCGCATGGAACCGGGCGTGTGCATCTTCATGCCCGCGAAGGCCCCCCACGCGCTGCGCGCCGACGAGGATCTCGCCTTCCTCCTGTCGCTCTCCGGCAAGGAGTCGAAGCGCGGATGAGGTTTGCGGCGGCGCCTCTTCCCGCAGATGCGCGTGGATGAGAATCTGCGGATGGGGGCTTTCTCCGCGCGCGCACGCGCGCAGGCCGGGCGAAACCTCGATCGCGTCTTCTGCCTCTTCCCGCGACTCGCGGAGCGGCGCGCGCAGAGGGCGGGCACCCTGAGCGGCGGGAGGATGGATCTGGAGGGCGCGGCAGGAGACCTCGCCGGCCGCGACGAGATCAGGAAGGCGTACCTGGGCGCCTAGGCGCGCCCGCGCAGCCGCCTCAGCCGGATCCGGTTTCGGCCGAACGTCCCGCGCGAAACCCCCTCGTGCGCCGCTCCCTTTGCGGGCGCCGCGCGCGTCGCGCGGCATGGTGGGCGGTGCAGGATTCGAACCTGCGGCATCTACCGTGTAAAGGTAGCGCTCTAGCCGGCTGAGCTAACCGCCCCGGATTCCTACTGTAGCACAGCCCGGACACCGCCGGGAAGGGCGCAAAGGCTCACGCGCCTCTTCCCGTCCCAGCGGCGCGCGCCTCGCGAGGCGAGACGCCCCCGTTTGATCGGGGAACGAAGCTGTGCTATCATATCGGTGCGATGAAGATCCTCCGCCGCCTTCGGGGCGCCGCGCTGGCGCTGCTCCTCGCGGGCTGTCACCCCGCGCTGCTCACCACGCAGCGCCCCTCCGAGGAGTTCTCCCTCTACCTCGATCGAGGGCAAACCGACGCGCGCTGGGACGGCAGCGTCGGGAAAGGGTTCGGCCTCTTTGCCGCCGGCGGCCTCCCCGCGGCCTCGCGGCAGTTCGAGAAAGCGGTCTCCGCCGGCTGCGACGACGGCCTCGTGCTCTTCCACCTCGCCGCCTGTAGCTACGTCGCGGGCGGGAACGCCCGCGCCGGCGAGCTCCTCCGCGCGGCCATCCCCGCCCTCGACGCGCGCTACGCGGGCACCACCTATCCCGCCCGCGCCCGCAACCTCAGGGCGATCGCCCTGATGGACGAGGGCAGGACCGCCGAGGCGGAAGGAGCATTGAAGGAGGCGCTCCGCAAGGCCCCCCCGCTCGCCGAGACGCACAGCAACCTCGGCAAACTGTACGCGGCCCAAAACCGCCAGGGGGAGGCGTTCCTCGAGTTCGAGCAGGCGTTGCAGCTCGACCCGAACGACGCCACGGCGCGGCTGAACCTCGGCTTCCTCTACGCGTCGGAGGGACGGCACGACGAGGCGCTCGCCGAGTTCGACCGGATACTGCGCCTGTACGCGGACGATCACCGCGCGCACTACGCGAAGGGGCGGACGTTCATCCAGATGGGGTTCACCGACGAGGCGATCGGGGAGTTCCAGGAGGCGGTGAGGCTGCGGGGCGATTTCTTCGACGGGCACCTCGCGCTGGGGCAGGCCTGCGCCGCCGCGCAGCGGTGGGCCGACGCGGAGACCGCCCTCCTGCGGGCGATCCGTCTCCAGCCCCGGAACCCGAAAGGCCAGTACGCCCTCGGCAGGATGTACGCGCAGAAAGGCGACGGCGCCCGCGCGATCAAGGCGCTGCGGAAGGCCGTGCGGACCGACCCGCTCTTCTTCGAGGGGCACCTCGCCCTCGGCGTCGCCTACGCGGAGGGGAACGATCACGAGGCCGCCCTCCTTGAATTCACGAAGGCGGTCGAGCTCGACAAGAAGTCGGCGGTCGCCTACCGCCACCGCGGGCGGGCCCTCTTCCAGCTCAACCGATTCGGGGACGCGCTGAAGGATCTGGGCCGGTCGCTCGATCTCGAGAACGACAACCCGGTCACGCTCCTCTTCATCGGCCGGAGCCACTGGAAACTGAAAGACTACGAGCGCGCCCGCGAGGCGCTGAAGCGCGCCACCGCGGCGGACCCGGGGAACGCGCATGCGCACCTCGCCCTCGCGGAGATCGCGGAGGAACAGGGCGACCACGAGGAGGCGATCGCCGAATACGCCCGCGTGACCGAACTCGTCCCCGACGCCGCCGACATCCAGTACAAACTCGGCAAGCTCTACGACAAGGCGGGGAGGAAAGACGAGGCGTTCAAGGCGCTGCAGAAGGCGGGGCCGTACCTCGAGAGGATCGGGACCACACGTTGAGACGCCGGGCCGAGGGGCGCGGCGCGACGAAGACCAGGGGGGCGCGCACACGATGGCGAACGCAGTCGATCTGAGGAAGGGGATGGCGATCCTCCACCAGGGGACGCCGCACATCATCACCGAGTACCAGCATGTCACGCCGGGAAACTGGCGGGCCTACGTGCAGGTGACGATGCGCAACGTGAAGACGGGGAGCTCGACGCAGGCGCGCTACCGGACCTCCGAGACGGTGCAGGTCGTGGATCTCGAGAGCCGGAAACTCCAGTACCAGTACCGCGACGGCGACGGGTACGCCTTCATGGACCTGGACGACTTCTCCACCCATCTCCTCTCCTCCTCGCTCGTCGGCGACGCCGCCCGCTACCTCAAGGAGGGGGACGAGGTCGGCGGGCTCTTCCACGGCGAGGAGCCGATCGAGCTCGAGCTCCCCACGAGCGTAATACTCGCGGTCGCCGCGACGCCGCCCGGCTTCAAGGGGGATTCGGTGAGCAACCTGCAGAAGCCGGCGACGCTCGAAACCGGCTACGAGCTGAGCGTGCCGCTCTTCATCAAGGAGGGGGACCGGGTGAAGGTGGACACGCGGACCGGCCAGTATCTGGGGAGGGAGTGACCCGCTCGGGTCGCAGCTCCCGGATCTCAGATCTTAGATCCCGGATTTCAGATCGGATTTCGACTCACCGCTCCTGCATCTTGGCCATCCAGCCGAACGACGGCGTCGCACAGCCGGTTTGTAGCGTATCGGTTCCGGCCCCGCCCGCGGTCGGCAAAACGGGGAAGCCGCCGGCGCGTGAGGCGCGCACCGGCGGCCGTTTCGTTTCCGTCCCCCGTCGATCAGGCGTTCTTCAGCTCCTCGGGGCTCAGCAGCCTGAAGCCGATCCGCACCTTCGCCTGGTACTCGCTCACCGTCCCGTTGTCGATGCGTCCGCCGATCTTGTCCACCTCGAACCACCCCATCGCCTTGATGCTCTTGCCCGCCTCCTCGATTGCGTTCTTGGCGGCGTCGGCGAAACCCTTGGACGAGGTGCCGATGACATCGATGGTCTTGTACGTCTTGGCCATGCGCTCCTCCTTTCGGGGCGGGGGTCCGGAGCCCGCCTCAGGTGAAATACTCCGGGTGTGCCTGTATGAATTGAATCGTCTCGGCAAACGCGTCGAGGTCGTGCGGTTCGAAGGTGAAGACGGGGCGTATGCCGAGTTCCCTGCGCAGGGCGAAGAAACGCGCGAAGTCGATCTCGCCCGTCCCGGGCGCGAGATGGAAGTCCCAGTCGCCCCGGGTGTCCGTCAAATGGACCTCCTCGATCCGATTCCCCCAGCAGGCGAGCCACTCGTCGAGCGGGGTCCTGCCGTACAGGTGATGGTGGGCGATGTCGAAGAGGAGCCCCACGTTCTCCTCCCCGGCCGCGTCCACCGCGTCCAGGATGAGCCCCGGCGACGGCTCGAAGGTGTTCTCCACCAGGATCCGGATCCCCTTCTCCGCCGCCTCCCGGGCGATGAGGCGCAGGGAGGGGACGAAGAGGGCGAAGTAGCGATCCGCGAGATCGCGCTTGTTCAGGATGTCGAAGCCGGTGTGCGCCACGAGCGCCCGGGCGCCGAGCGCCTCCGCGAAGGCGATCGACTGACGGTAGCGGCCGACGGAGACCTCGCGTATCCGCGGATCGAAGGCGCCGAGCGCCATCTCGGAGATCGGGCCGTGCACCCGGCGGCCGAGCTTCGCCGAGTCGAGCAGCAGGCGCGCGGCGGAGACCCGCCCCGGGTCCAGGTCGTGCAGCACGTCTCCGTCGGCGAAGACCTCGGCGTTCACCCGCTGCCGCCGCGCGAGCTCCGCGTGGGCGAGGAGGAAGTCGAGCGGAACGGCGAAGTAGAACCGCTGCTCCACGGGCTGATTCACGGCTGCCCTCCCGGACGGTGGTACGTTATAGTATAGCGGCGACGGATGCCGACGACAATGGAATACCGCACCCCGCAGTTGAAAGGCCCCTCTCCCGCGCCTTCCGCCGAAGGCGCCGGGGCGGTCCGGGAGATCGTGTGCCGCAGCATCCTCAGTCCATCGAGGATCCCGGGGGCCGACTACTCGATCAACCCGTACATCGGCTGCCTGCACGCCTGCGTCTACTGCTACGCCCGGTACATGCGGCGCTGGTCCGGGCACGAGGAGCCGTGGGGGACGTTCGCGGACGCCAAGATCAACGCCGTCCGCGTCCTCGTCCGCCAACTGCGCCGGACCAGGCCGTCGCGCATCTACCTCAGCTCCGTGACCGACCCGTACCAGCCGCCGGAACGCCGCTACCGCATCACCCGCGGCATCCTGGAGACCCTCGCGCCCCTCCCCCACTCCGTCGGGATACAGACCAAGTCCGCGCTCGTCACACGCGACATCGACCTCCTCCGCGCCTTCCGCGACGTCTCCGTGACCGTCACCATCACGACGAACGATCCGCGCGCCGCCGCCCTGCTCGAACCCGGCGCCCCGCCGGTGGCGGAGCGGCTGCGGGCCCTCGAGACGCTCGCCGCGGCGGGGATCGACACGGCGGTCTTCATCGCCCCGGCGATCCCGCTCGTCGCGGAGCGCGGCATCGCCCCCCTCGCCCGCTTCCTCGCCGCGGCGGGGGTGCGCCGCGTGCTGCTGGACGACCTGCACTACCTCCCGCGCCTCGCCGGGCGCCTTATCCCCGCCCTGCGCGCCTGCGTTCCGGAGGCCGCGCAACGGCTCTGCCGCCGCGTGGAAGATTGCCCTCAACAAACGGCGCGGATTGTTCTAGAATGCTGCCGCGCGCACGGCATCCGCTGCGACGTGCTGTTTCCCCTCCGCGGCGGAAGCCGAAGCGCGCGAAACGACGGGGGGTGAACGATGCGCATCGTCACGGCGGTCGCGGCGGCGGCCTGCGCCGCGGCGCTGACGGCGGGGTGCGGCTGGCGGATGGCCGAGTCCCCGATACGGGTCAGCGGGCGGGTGATCGACGCCGGGAGCAAGGAGCCGGTGCCGGGCGCCTGCATCGACATCGCCGACGAGCGCGAGAAGCTGGAGTTCGCGCTCAACACCGGCGTCCTCACGAACAAAAGCGGTTTCTTCGACACCGTCTACCGCCATACCTACGACCGCTGGACATGGCTCGGCGTCCCCGTCTGGTGGCTCCCCACCGTCCCGGAACGCATCTACGTCGAGGTGCTGGGGGAAGGCTACCGCCCCCGCATCACCTCCGTCGAATACCGCGCCACGCTGACCGGCACGGAGAAGGAGCCCCCCCCGGTCGCGCTCGATTCGATCGCGATCCACCGGCGCGCCGCCGCGGGGAAACGCGCGCGCGCGGGGGAGACGGAATGAGCCGCGCACCCGCGGCGCCGCGCCTCGTCCGCCTCCACCCCGTGCGCGGGGGCACGCCCCGATGAGACGCCTTCGAATCGCGGTCATATCGGGCGGGCGCACCGCCGAGCACGAGATCTCCCGCCTCACCGGCGCGATGGTCATCGCCGGTCTCGACCGCCGGAGGTACCTCGTCAAACCGGTCGTCATCTCCCGCGACGGAAGGTGGCACGCCGCCCGCGGCTTCCCGCCCGCCGGACAGACGGCCGGGAGGAGGCGCTACGGGCCGGCGGGGGAGGCGATCACGCGCCTGGCGCGCGACCGCGTCGACTGCGCGTTCATCGCGATGCACGGACCGTTCGGGGAGGACGGCACCATCCAGGGGATGCTGGAGATGCTGGATATCCCGTACACCGGTTCGGACGTCTGCGCGAGCGCCCTGGCGATGGACAAGATCAAGACGAAGGAGATCTATGCCTTTCACGGCATCCCGACGCCGGCGTTCCGCCTCATCGACGCGGCTGAGTGGAGGAGCGGCGCCGCCGGGGTCGTCCGCGACGTGGCGCGCCGCGTCGGGTTCCCCTGCTTTTTGAAGCCGGCGCGGCTCGGGTCGAGCGTGGGGATCTACCGCTGCCGGTCCGCGTCCGAACTGCGGCGCCGCATCCCCCTCTCGCTTCGGTACGGGAGCCGCCTGCTCGCGGAGGAGCTCGTCGAGGGGGTGGAGGTCACCTGCGCCGTGCTGGACCGCCCGCGCCGGGGATCCCCGACGCCTTTGCCTCCGACGGAGATCGCGCCGCGGAGCGGCGCCTACTTCGACTACCACGCCAAGTACACCCCCGGCGCGAGCGCGGAGATCACCCCCGCCCGCATCGGCGCCGCCCTGAACGCCCGCGTGCAGGCCCTCGCCCTGCGCGCCCACGCGGCGTTGGGCTGCGCGGGGATGTCGCGGACGGATATGATCGTCAACGGCCGCCGGATCAGCGTGTTGGAGACCAACACCATCCCGGGGATGACGAAGACCTCGCTGCTTCCCCAGGCAGCCCGCGCGGCGGGGCTCAGCTTCCCGCGCCTGCTCGACAGGATCATCGCCGTGGCGATCGAACGGCACCGCGCCAGCCGGCGCGTCCTGACGCGCTGAGGCGGCGCGACCCGCGAGGGAGGAGGAGGACCATGACGGAAACGGCGTGCGTCCGGCTTGCGGCCGCCTGCGTGCGCGCGGCGCGCCCCGCGGAGCCGGCGGGACCCGCCGCGTGGACCGCGCTGAACTGGGCGGGGGTCTGCGTCCAGACCGCCCTCTTCATCCTGGCGCTCGCGTGGCTCTGGAGACTCGCCGGCCGGGGGCGGGACTGACCGTTCCCTCAGCGCCCGGCGGCGAGCGCCTTCTGCATCTCCTCGGCGAACCGGGCCGGCGGCTTGAACCCCACCACGCGATGCGCCGCATTCCCCTTGGCGTCGAGGAAGAGCACGGTCGGGAGCGCCGGGATGCCGTAGGCGCGGGCGGACGCCGGATCCTTCCCCGCGTCCGTCTTCGCCGCCTCGAAGCTGTTCGCCAGCGCCCGCACCCCCGCGTCGCCGAACGTCTCCCGATCGAGACGCGCGCACCAGCTGCACCGGCTCGAGCTGAAATACGCCATCACCGGTTTGCCCGAGGCCGCGGCGCCGGCCAGCGCCGCGGCGATCGAGTCGTGCCAGCGGATGCCGTTCCCGCGTCCCTCCGTCGTCGCCTCCGGCGCGCTCCTGCCGCAGCCGGCGAGCGTGGCAACGAGGCCGAGCGCCGCGATCGTCCGTCTCGTCATTCGTCCCTCCTTTTCAGCGGGTCTAGAAGAGCCCCCAATACCCCAGCATGATCAAGTGCAGCATCCGTATGATGAAGGTGAGCAGCGCCGCGACCGCCACGGCAACCGCCGCCGTGGTGAAGATCGACTCGACGCTGTCGACGAAAGCGGCGCTGAGCACGTAGACGAGCAACAGCAGGGCCAGCAAGAAATGATGCCAGGTCCTGAGCGGCTCGGGCACGATGAAGGCGCACAGCGCCATCCCGGCGAGGCACAGCAGCAGCAGCCCCATCGACACCGCGCGGCCGCCGAGGTAGGCGATCCGGCGCAGGATGAGCCATCCGGCGATCGCCGAAACGAACAGACTGACCGCCTCGGCGACCACCATCAGCGGGGGCAGCGGCGTGAACGGGTGGTGCCGCGCGCAGAAGTCCGCCCATCCACCCGGGCCGAGCCGCGTCTGCGAGCCGCAGCAGAGACAGCTCCCCCGCGGGGAGGCCCTGAACGGGAAGAGGATCCGGTAGCCGAGGAACAACCCCGCCGCCAGCGCCGTCGAGACGCCGAAGGTCGTCGAGAGGCGCCCCAGGCGCTTCCCCTTGAACCGGCCCAGGAACGCCCGAAGGTCACTCGAGATCCCCATCCGCATCCTCCCCCCGCCGGCCATCCCCCTCGATCCGGTCGAGGAGGCGCGCGATGTTTCGCAGGGACGCCTCGGTCGAGAGGGCCAGACGCAGGAGCTCCGACAACGCCAGGCAGCCCAGACACAGCCCCGCCCCGGCCGCGACGCCGACCGCGGCGAACAGCACGTTCCCCTCGCCGGCGAGGCGGGAGGCCGCCACCCCTCCCGCGAGGCCGGCGACGGCGCACACCCTCAGGGCGAGCACCGCCAGCTGCGCCAGGATGCCTCCGCGGGCCGGCGGCGCCTCTCCGCCGCTCCGGCGGAAACAGCGCAGGCACAAGGCGCTCCCGTCGTCCCCCTCATAGGTGAACGGCCCCGACGGTATCGTCGCGCCGCACCGCTCGCACACGGCCATCGTCCATACCCCTATCGATCGATGATGCGCCCGCTCGCGCGCTTCTTGCCCGCGGAGGCGCCCTCGAGCTTGCTCATGACCTGGTCGAGCAGCAGCCGGATCCCCCGCGCCGCCACCTCGTGAGGCAGCCCCGTGTCGTCGAGGGAGATGCTCCCCTGCCAGATCGGCTCCCCGGTCGCGGTGTCGGTCATCCGGACCTGCAGGGCCACCCTCGAGTTGTTGTGCTGCCGGTACTTGTAGGTGGAGCACCTGTCCACCTGCCCCATCACCAGGGCATCCGCCTTCAGGTCCGCCCCGACGCGGAGCACGTCCCTGCGCGGGAGGATGCCGGCGATCTTCTCGCCGCGACCGCCGAACCGCTCCGCGACCTTCTCCGGCCCGATGACCGAAAACCCCACCCGATCCCTCAGCTCCTTCGTGAATATGTCGCAGAGGACCTTGCCGTTGTCCCGGGTGATCCGCTCGGGCACGCCCATCAGCGTCTTGGTCTCCCCGCGCGTCACGTAGTACTCCATGAACGGAATCACGGCCGCCCTGCGGATACGGCGGTGCTCCTCGAACGCGGGGAAGGTCTGAACCCGTATCGTGTCCTGGTGCATCCCCGTGACGCAACCGGCGCAGCACAGAAGCGCCGCCCCGTACCGAATATGCCTTCGCATCCCTCACCCCCCGGCCCGTCGCCGTCTCAACCGTCCGAACCGCCCAAACCGTCCTCGACGCCCTTCTCCCCGTCGGGCTGCGGCGCGATGCGGATCAGCCCGTAGAGCGTCGCGTCGGGGATCCGGTCGGCCTCGCCCCAGTTCAACCGCACCGCATCGGCGGAGTCCATCGTGTAGCTACGATACGGCGCCTCCCGCCAGTAGGGCCCCACGGCGCTGAGCGTCCGGTGCCCGCGGGGTCCGAACCCGTCCCCCGGCTCCTGGACCAGCCGCCCCCGCGACACGACGACCGTGAAGCGGCCGATCCTGTCCTTGAGCCCCACGAACCGGTTCTCCGCGTCCGGGGCGAGGGAGCTGCCCCATCGCGTCTCGCGGCCCATCCACGGGCGGAGCGAGAACCTGCGGGCGGAGTACGCGCAGAAACCGTGCCCCCACGCCCCCTCCATCAGGAACCGCACGATACCCCACGCGTCCTGCCCGAAATCGGCCCCGTCCTCCGCGTCCCGCATCACCACCCGCAGGGTCACGTCGAATCTGCCGTCGGACCGTTCGGCGCACGAACCGTCCAACGCCTCGGGGACGACCCGCTCCCGGGCGGGGGCGCCGGAGGGGTTCTCGCGGAAGAGCTCCCGCAGCGATCCGGCGAGCGCCTCGCCGAGGCCGTCCGCCGCGAGGTAGCGGGCCCCGACGCGGACCAGGCCGTCCCTGCCCGCGAGCCGCTCGCACTCCGCGATCCTGTCGTCCAGCGTCTCAAGCGTCTTGCCGTCGGTGAAGAACCGGTACCCCTGCTGCCGGGAGGTGATCAGGAGGCGCTTGGCCGCGAGGTAGGAGGCGAGGGCCGCGTCGTAGTCGCCGTCCGCCGCCGCATCCTCGCCGAGGCGGAGCGCCTTCCCCGCGCCCATGGACTGGTCTATCGCGCGCGGGAGTGAGCATCCGGCGGCGGAGAACAGAAGCGCGGAAACCGCGGCACGTACGAACGGCGCACGGAAACAGCTCATCGCCCCGCCCCCTCCTCCGCGCCGCGTCACTCCCCGGCGCGGAACGCATCGCGTACGAGCGTGCAGTCGCCGTCCCCCTCGGACGTCCATCGGATCCCCACCACGTCGAAGCGCGTCCGGGCGTGGCGCAGGGAGCAGACACTGAGGTACCGTTCGGCGGCGCGTTCGAGGCGGCGGCGCTTGACGGCGGTCACCGCCTCGAGCGGCGAACCGAACCTGGCGCTGCTCCTCCCCTTGATCTCGACGAAGACGACGATCTCCCCGTCGCGGGCGATCAGGTCGATCTCGCCCCGGGGACAGCGGAAGTTCCGCGCGAGTATCCGGTAGCCGCGCCCGCGCAGGAAACGCGCCGCCAGATCCTCCCCCCTGTCCCCAAGTCCCCTGTTCCGCACGGCCGCACCCGGCGGAAGCCGCTCCCGCCTCAGCGCTTCTTGCCGCTCGAACCCCGGCGGGTGTAGTAGAGCTTGGCCCGGCGGACCGGCTCCCGCTTCGCCACCTCGATCCTGGCGATCTTCGGCGAGTTGAGGAGGAAGACGCGTTCGACCCCCTCCCCGTAGGATATCTTTCTGAGCGTCGCGGAGGCGTTGATGCCGCTCCCCTTCCTCGCGATCACCTGCCCCGTGAAGACCTGCAGCCGTTCCTTGTCCCCCTCCGTGATCCTCACGTGCACCTTGAGGGTGTCGCCGACCCTGAACCCCGGCATGCTTTTCTTCAAGAACCCCTTCTCGATCTCCTCGATGATCTTCATCCGCGTCTCTCCTTGCCTTCCGTGAGGCCGCCCCGAAGCTCCGCCAGGAGCGACCGGTCCTCCCCGGTGAGCGGCGCCCGCCCGAGCAGGTCCGGCCGCCGCTCCAGCGTCCGCCGCAGGGCCTCGCGCCGGCGCCACCGTCGAATCTTCTCGTGGTCCCCCTCGAGCAGCACCGCGGGGACCTCGAGCCCGCGGAAACTCCGCGGCTTCGTATAGTGCGGGTAATCGAGTACCCCGCCGCAGAACGAATCCTCCCGAACCGACCGCGCGTCGCCCACCGCCCCGGGGATGAGACGGACCACGGCGTCGATCAGAAGCATCGCGGCGAGCGACCCGTTGCTGACGACGAAATCCCCCACGGAGATCTCCTCGTCCACCAGCAGCAGGCGGGCCCGCTCGTCGATCCCCTCGTAGTGCCCGCTCACGAGGACGAGGTGCGTCTCCCGGGAGAGCCGCTCGGCGGCGGCGTGATCCAGCGGCCTCCCCTGGGGGCTGAGCAGCACCACGCGGCTCCCCTCGCCGCGCACCGCCTCGACCGCCGCGGCGAGCACCGGGGCCGTCATCACCATCCCCGCCCCGCCCCCGTACGGCGTGTCGTCGACCGTTCGGTGCCTGTCCGCGGCCCAGTCGCGGAGGTTGCGTATGGAGAGATCGAGGATGCCCTTCTCCCTGGCGCGCTTCATGATGCTCTCGTCGAAGTAGCCGGAGAACATCCCCGGGAACAGGGTCAGCACGTCGATTTTCAACGGTGGCGGTATCCCCCCCGGGGCGCTACTCGATGATCTCCAACTCCGCGGGCAGCCCCTTCCGGGCGGCGGCGAGGAGGAGGCGCATCGCCTTGATCGTCCTGCCGCCCTTTCCTATCACCGCGCCGATATCGCCCGGATCGAGGCGGAGTTCGAAACGCGCGAGCCGGTCGTCGTCCCGGTGGGTCACGGTCACGCGCTCGGGGCGGTCGGCGAGGGCCGCCGCGACATACCCCACGAACCCCTCCATCGGAACCCTCCCCCGCCGTCTACTTCGCGGCCCTGCGCGCGCCCCCGGCCCCCTTCTCCTTCTTGATCCCCTCCTTCTTCAGCAGGGTCGCCACCGCGCCCGAGACCTGCGCGCCCACGCCCAGCCAGTAGGAGACGCGCTCCTTCTTCAGGTCGAAGTTCTTGTCCTTTTCCAGGGGGCGGTACGTCCCGAGGATCTCGATGAAGCGCCCGTCCCGCGGGGAGCGCTTGTCCGTCGCCACGATACGGTAGTAGGGCTGGTTCTTCCTGCCCATCCTTCTCATCCTAATCACAACCGCCATCTATGCTTCCTCCCGTTGTGTGATGTGGAGCTGTTTCCCGCGGAAGACGTTGCGTTCCGCCGGGAGGGCCGCACACGCAACCCCCGGCCCGAACCATGGAGTATACCACAAGGGGCGGGATCGCCGCGCACTATTTTGGCCCCCGCGTCACGGCATCGTGAACCCGTGTCCGGGGCGCCTGACGCTGAGCACCGGGCAGGGCGCCTTGCGGACGACCTTCTCCGCGGTCGACCCGAACATCGCGTGGCTCAACCCGGTGCGCCCGTGCGTCGAGAGCACGATGAGATCGGCCCGGCGCTCCTTGGCTTCGCGCACGATCTCGACGAACGGCCGCCCCTGGACGACCGCGATATCCGTGGGGATGCCGCCGGGGACCCTCGTGGCGGCGATCTCCTCGAGCCGGGCGCGGGACTTCTCCCGGATCTCCTCGAACATCGCCTCGGTCGGGACATAGGGGGCGAAGTAGGCGGGGTCGCTGAGGAACAGGTCGACCACATGCAGGAAGACGAGCTTCGCCCCGTACCGCTGCGCGAGGCTCGCCGCGTAGTCCAGGGAGTACAGCGAGAAGTCGGAAAAATCGGTGGGGAAGAGAATGGTCTTGAGGGTCATCATACGCCACCTCCCGTGTCCGGCGGGACCGCGTCCCCGCGTCGCCGCCGACAGTGTACCGCACCGGGGCGGGGAGGGGCAAGGCGGAACCGCCGCCGTTTTCCGTAAGGGGACAGGTATGGGGTGCGCACCGTATTCCCCTCCCCCCTTGCGGGGGAGGGTGAGGTGGGAGGGACAATGCACCCCGTACGTGTCCCCTTACCCTTTTCCCTCCCTTCCCCTTGCGCGGCCGTCCGCAGGCGTGTACATTGAATCGGCAAAGGAGGAGACGAATGACGGCACGGACAATCTACATCGACGAAAGTCTCCCGGACCGGGTGCGGGCGATCATGGAGTTCCTCCTCAAGGCCGCGATCGAGGCCATCGGCGCGGACGGAAGCTCCGTGATGCTGCTCTCCCCCGGCGGCGATATCCTGACCATGGTGGGCATGGCGGCGCGCGAAGCGGGGGTCGCCTCGAACATCGGGATCTCCGTCAGGAAGGGGGAGCGGGTCTGCGGCAGGGTGGTGCAGACGGGGAAGACGGCGATCATCAACGGCGACGTGCAGCGGAACCCCGATTTCTCGGGTGTGAAGAAGTACCAGGAGATCAAATCGGGGATGTCATCCCCCCTGCGCCTGAACGGCCGGATCCTCGGCGTGCTGAACCTCAAGCGGATCATGATGGACGCCCCGTTGAACCCCACCGAGGCGCGGATCGCCGAGGCCCTCGCCTCGGTCGCGGCGGGGCTCCTCGCCTGAGGCATCGCCGGACAGGCCGGCGCCGTGCGGCATGGTCCGCGCCCGCACCCGCGGGGAGGGCCGGCGCGTGCCGTCCCTGCCGCTTTTCATCCTGGAGTTTTCGCGCCGCTCGATCGGGGCGAGGATTCGCTCCCGGAGAAGGGAGCGCGCACTTTTCTCCTTCATGACCTCGCCGGCGCGGGGATTGACCCGCCCCGACGGTTTCGAATCGGCGTTGTATTCCCCGACCGCACCCTCCCCCGGTGCCCGCGCGAACCGCTCCGCCGTCTGGCTCCGGCATGCATTCTCGACGCAGACGAACAGGATCCGCTTCATGCCCCTGCCGCTTCCCGGAACCACCCCTTCGTTTTCGCGCAGATCCGGACCAGCCAGAGCATCACGGGCACCTCGATGAGCACCCCGACCACCGTGGCGAGCGCCGCCCCCGAGGAGAGGCCGAAGAGAAGCGTCGCGGTCGCGATGGCGACCTCGAAGTGGTTCGAGGCCCCGATCATGGCGCTCGGCGCCGCGTCCTCGTAGCCGAGGCGGAGGACCTTCGCCAGCCCGTAGGTGATCCAGAAGATCAGCATCGTCTGGAGGAAGAGCGGGATGGCGAGCCAGAGGATGGTGAGCGGATTGGCGGTGATGATCCCGCCCTTGAACGAGAAGAGGAGGACGAGGGTGGCGAGGAGCGCGATGATGGTGACCGGGGTGAGGACGTGGAGGAACCGCTCCCTGAACCAGTCGATCCCCTTCGCCCTGACGATCCATCTCCGCGAGTAGTACCCCGCGACCAGGGGCAGCGCCACGTAGATCGCGATCGAGAGGACGAGCGCCTGCCACGGGACAGGGATGCGGCCGACGCCGAGGAGGAAACCCCCGAGCGGCCCGTAGAGGACAAGCATCGTGAGCGAGTTGATCGCCACCATCACGAGCGTGTGCCCGTCGTTCCCCCTGGCGAGGTACCCCCAGACGAGGACCATCGCCGTGCAGGGGGCGATGCCGAGGAGGATGCAGCCGGCGAGGTAGCTCCGCCAGAGCGGCACCTCGAGCATCCTCGCCCCGTTGTGCAGCACGACCCTGCCCGCCCCGTAGACCGCCCCGAGGTCCAGGTTGAGCCCGAGCGGCATCTTCACGTGGTCCACCGCGTCGGCGCCTATGAAGCGGATGAACAGGGTCCCCAGGAAGAAGACCGCGATGGCATACATCGTGAACGGCTTGATCGCCCAGTTCGCGAAGAGGGTGAGCGCCACGGGCTTCGGCGTCCTGCCCGCCTTGATCACCTCCGCGAAGTCGATCTTCACCATGATCGGGTACATCATGAAGAAGAGGCAGATGGCGATGGGGATCGAGACCACCGGTGCGCCGCCCACGTGGATGGCGAGGCCGTCCAGGAACGTCGCGAGCCCCGGAGCGACCCGCCCGAGTCCGATCCCCGCGAGGATGCAGAGGATGACCCAGACGGTCAGGTACCGCTCGAAGAACCCGAGCCCCCGCGCGACCGCTTTCGCCTCCGCGTTCATCGTCCCGCCCTCCCCTTCCGCGCCTCCCTCCTCCCCGGCTCCGCCTTGACCGCCCTCACCTTGACGCTCAGGACCGACTCCTCCAGCTCCTTGAGCCGCGCGGGGTCCCTCCCGTACGCCTCGACGACCGCCCCGGCCGTCAGATCGTGCGCCATGTCGCCCATCGGGAAGACCTGCTCGTCGACGACGTCGACCTCCCCGAATCCGGCCGCCCGGACGGCCCCCAGGTACTCGTCCACGAGGACCGCCCCCGAGATGCAGCCGACGTAGGCCGAGACGGAGTCCCGTATCTCCTGCGGCAGCTCCCTGCGCAGGACGATGTCGGAGACCACCAGCCGCCCGCCGGGCTTCAGGACCCTGAAGACCTCCCGGAACACCTTGCGCTTGTCGGGGGAGAGATTGATCACGCAGTTCGAGATGACGACGTCCACGGACGAGTCCTCGACGGGGAGCTTCTCGATCTCCCCGAGGCGGAACTCGACGTTCGCGAGCTCCCAGCTCTTCGCGTTCCCGCGCGCCTCCTCGATCATCTCGGGCGTCATGTCCACGCCGATCACCCTCCCCGTCCTCCCCACCCTGAGGGACGCGAGGAAGCAGTCGAAGCCGGCCCCCGAGCCGAGATCAAGGACTGTCTCGCCCTCCTTCAGGGAGGCGTGCGCGAGCGGGTTCCCGCATCCGAGGCCGAGGTTCGCCCCCTCGGGAACCGCCTTTAGATCCTTTTCCGAGTAACCGATGTTCGCGCTTATGGACTCGGCCGTGCCCCCCGAACAGCAGGAGGACGAAGGACCGCAGCACGACCCCTTCCCCTTCGCCACCTTGGCGTACCCCTCCCGAACGAACCGCCGCATGCGGGCCCCGTCGGAACCGCCGCTCCCCTTCCTCATCTCATCCTCCCTCCCGCCGCTTCTTCTCCGCCATCCGCTCCCGCACCCACTCGACCATCGCGCGGCCCTTCCGCATCTGCGCCCGCTCCTCCCCGGTCCTGGGCTCCTTTTCCGGATGCGTGACGCGCCAGCTGATCCTGCCCGTGAGCGGCGGCTTCCGCAGCGCCCCCGGGTCGAAGAGGCGATAGCCCCGGAACCCCGTCGGCTCCTCCTGGTAGCAGGCCTGCACCGCGCCCCTGACGAGGTCCGCGCCGCCCTCGTTCAGGAAGTCGATGAGCGTCACCTGCTCCCGGAACCGCTCGATATGCTCCATCGGGATGTTGAAGAGGTAGGGGGTGGGCGATTCCGAGCCGATGATCCGCTTCCGCGCGTCCACGCCGTTTTTCAGGAGGGCGGCGACCGCCGCGCCCGTCAGGTGCCCCGGGGACTCGGGGCCGAGCTGGACGAGGTAGCGGATGTTCGGGTTCGCCGTGATATTGAGGATGACCTTCTCGAGGCCGATGTTCTCCGTCTGGAGCGTCCCGGCGAGGGCGGCGCCCGACTCGACCGCCGTGCGCACGAGCATCTCGTAGTCGGGGGGCGTCTCCTCCCGCCTGCGGTTGAGGATGACGCAGACGGCGACGGGGGAATAGTCGTTCCCGCGGAGGTAGCACCCCTCCTCGGGCGGGTACTCCGGCGACGGCTCGGCCTTGTGCGGATCAGTCATGCGCCACTCCCCCCCCCGGCTGGCGCTTTCGTTTCTTCCGGGCCGGGGCGGGGGCTCTTCCCCCCGCCGGGCGGCGTCCCCGGGGGGCTCTGCGTCCTCTCTCCCGGCGGAGGATGTGACCGATCGCATATCCCGTCCTTGTCCGTGTCGACATACAGCCCGCACGCCCCCGGGGCCGGACCGTCCGACGTGCCCCGCGGGCACTGGTTCCAGTGCCCGCGGACGGGTGCGCCCGTGGCGGCGAGCACGAGGACCGCGAGGAGCCAGCGCCACGGGTGCGCCTTCAGGTAAACCGTTGCGCACATCGCACACCTCCTTCATCGCCCGCCGGGCTTGTCCGGTGGAGGGTTCATATCCGCCGGGCCGGTCGGGCCCCGCGTCACGCCGTGAGGATGAGGTAGACCCCCCCGAGGATGACGAGGACGCCGCAGATCTTCCTGAGGATCACCGCCCCGCCCGAGCGCTCGTTCCAGTTCAGGTAGTGCTGGACTGACTCGGTGAAGGTGCCCGCGAGCACGATCACCGCGCAGTGCCCGACGCCGTAGGCGAGGAGGAGCAGGATTCCGTACCAGAGGCGCGTCTCGGCGAGGCGGAACGTCACCGCGAGCATCGGGGCCATATAGGCGAAGGTGCACGGCCCCAGCGCGACGCCGAACAGGAGCCCCAGGATGAAGGCGGCGAGGGCCCCGCGGCGCCGCATCCCGACCTGCCCCGGCCCGGACCACGGCATCGGGACGAGCCCGAGCAGGTGGAGCCCGACGACGATGAAGATGGCCGCGACGAGGTACGTCCCGTACGCCCCGATGTCGCCCAGCATCCTCCCGGCGGCCGCCGTAAGGACCCCGACCGCGGCGATGGTGAGCAGGATGCCCGTGGCGAAGAGCGTCGAGATCCAGAACGCCCTCCGCGTGGAGATCCGTCCCTGCTCGTCGACGAACCCCACGATGAGCGGGATGCTCGCGAGGTGGCAGGGGCTCAGGAGGATCGAGAGCAGGCCCCAGGCGAACGAGGCCGCAAGCGCCACGGACGCCGCCCCCTCGACCGCGTGCGTCAGGGAGATGAATACGCTCTCGAGCATCCGTCTCCTCCCAGGACAGTCACTTCAGTTCGACGCCGAGCTTCCTCCACTGCGCGAGGATGTCGTCCCTCGACATGAACCCCTCGTGCCGGACGAGCTCCGTGCCGGAGGCGTCCAGAAAAACCTGCGTCGGGATGAGTCGGACGCCGTACTGCCGGGCGGCGTCCCGGTTGTCCCCGACGTCGATGAA
Organism: Chlamydiota bacterium; assembly: GCA_012729785.1. Lineage (NCBI taxonomy): Bacteria > Pseudomonadati > Chlamydiota > Chlamydiota bacterium. Next base: position 61,221 of record JAAYCL010000032.1, read on the forward strand.
CTCCACGTCGAGGCGCCCCGCGTACTCCTTCTTCAGCTCGGCAAGGATCGGCGCCATTCTTTTGCACGGGATGCAGAACGTCCGCCCGAGGTCCACGAGCTTCGGCACGCCGCACGGGGCCTCCGACGCGGGGGTGGGCGTCGCGCCGACGTCCGCCGCGGGGGCACGACAGCATCCCCCGTCGGCGTACTGCCGTGCGGCCATGAGCGACGCGACACCGACGAGCGCCGCGAGTAAAAGCATCTTCTCCATCATCCGATTCTCCCGTAGAGCATCCCGACAACCGTGGACATCGCCACCACCAGGAGCACGAAGACCGCCGTCTTCTTCACCCCCAGCACGCTCCGTATGACGAGGATGCTCGGGATGGAGAGCGCCGGGCCGGCGAGCAGGAGCGCCAGCGAGGGCCCCTTCGCCATCCCCAGCTTCTGGAGGGCCTGGACGATGGGGATCTCCGTGAGCGTCGCGAAGTACCAGCACGCCCCGATGGACGAGGCGACGAGGTTCGAGACGACCCCGTTGTCCCCGACGAGGCCCGCCACCGCCCGCTCAGGCACGAGCGCCGAGACGAAGCCCGTGACGAAGACGCCTCCGAACAGGAGCGGCACGATCAGCTTTGAGAAGACCCAGGTCTGCGCCATCCACTCGCCGAACTCCGCCCGCGTGAACCAGGCGAGGCACATCGCCCCGACCGCGAGCCCCATCAGGGCCGCGAGCCGCCAGCGGACCCGGTGGACCTTGACGGTGAAGCTCTCCTCCTGCGAGATCGAGCGGATATCCTCCCGCTTGAGCTCCAGATGCTCTCCCGCCTCGCCGTTCTTGAAGACCTGGAAGTTCACGACGTCGCGCGTGTCGTACCGGATGTTCCCCTTGAGCTCCCGGCCGTCGTGCATCACGACGGTGAAGTTGCCGGGCGTGGCCCAGTCCGAGAAGACGAGGAAGAGCACCATGCAGAGGAAGAAGAGGGAGGTCTTCCAGAGGGGGCGCGCGGAGGGGTGCTCGACGAGGGCGAACCCCTCCGCCCTGCGCGTCTCGCCCCGGCGGAAGATGACCGCCATCAGGAGGCCGATGACCACGGCGAAGACCACGGACCCCGCGACGCGCCAGACGCCGAGCTCGAAGCCGAGCACGCGCGCCGAGAGGAAGATCGCCATCACGTTGATCGCCGGGCCCGAGTAGAGGAAGGCGCAGGCGGGCCCCAGGCCCGCCCCCATCGTGTAGATCCCCGCGAACATCGGGAGCACGCTGCACGAGCAGACCGCCAGGATGCACCCCGAGACGGAGGCGACGCCGTAGGCGACCGCCTTGTTCGAGCGGGGGCCGAGGTGCTTCAGGACGGCGGCCTGCGACAGGAACGCCGCGATCGCCCCCGCGATGAACATCGCCGGGACGACGCACGGGAGCGTGTGGTTGCGCGCGTACCACTGGAGGAGGCGGAACGCCTCCGTCAAGGCGGCGTCGAACCTCGGGCTCCCGAGCGGCACGAAGTACGCGAATACGAACACCCCGGCGAGCAGGGCGAATGTGCCCGCCTCCCTGCGGTTCACGGTCATCGGTTTTCCTCCTTCGAGCTCACCCCCCCGGGAACAACCTCTTGATCTCCTCCGCCCCCGGCACCTTCCCCGCGCTCCTCACGACGCCGTCGACGGCGAGGGCGGGCGTGATCATCACCCCCCGCTTCACGATCTCCGTGAGCTCCGTCACCTTGACGATCTCCGCCTGCACGCCCGCCTCCCGCACCGCCTGCTCGGCGTTGGCGAGGAGCTGCGCGCACTTCGGGCACCCGGTGCCGAGGATCTCGATCTTCATGACGGCCTCCATAGATGTATCGTTATGCCGCTATATGCCGAACGAAAAATATATGTCGCCTATCTCCTCGGACACAGAACCTCCCTGCGCGCGGCGCGGAGCTTTTCTCGGTCGTCTGCGATCTGGGGATCCTCGTTTCCCCACCGCCCCAGTGTTGCGAGCAGCGTATCGCCCGCCTCGCTCATCCCGCGCGACAGCGAGTAGATCGTCCACTGCCCGTTCTTCACGTCCTGGACGAACCCCGCATTCCGAAGGATCGAAAGGTGGCGGGAGACGCTCGACTGCGCGATCCCCATCACATGCGTGATCTCGCAGACGCAGAGCGGCCGCACCTCGAGCATCTTGAGGATGCGGAGGCGGTTCCGGTCGGCGAAGGCCTTGAACTTCCTCTCGATTTCTCTCATTGCCGTCATATCGCCATATCCATATCTTTCTATATGATCCCACACCCGACACTCGGTGTCAATACCCGCGTGAGATATTTTTTGCCGCAGGGCTGACGTGCGTCTGCCTTCACCCCGGCACAATCCCAGGACAGACTTACGTCTGCCCTACGAAAAGAGGTGTGAGGCGGAGGGGGAACGTGGGGATCAGCCCTTCTTCTCCTTGAGCAGCTCCCGCGGCGCGCAGGGGGCGAGGCCGAGCGACGCCACGACAAGGTCGGCGATGCCGCGCCACTTCGCGCTCACGAGCCGGTAGTTGTGCGGGTCCACGATGCTGTCGCGGGTGAGGATATAGCAGAGGCTGATGTTCTCGTCGCCGTACCTCGGGTGCCCGATCACGAGCCCCTCCCACGGGACGCCGACGGAGAGGACGAACTCGTCGTCGCTCTTGACCTGCGACAGGAGGCAGCCGTCCCGCACGCGGGAAAGCTTCCCGTCCTCCGCGCGGTAGATCCCGGCGGTGAGTCCGCCGCGGGCGGCGAAGGTCCCCTTCCCCCTCGTGTAGAGCGTGAGCGCCGAGCCCCTGATCCGGGGAAGGGCGCGGTTGTACCCCTCGATCTCCGCCCTCGAGATCTCCCGGATCTCGAACCACTCGGCGAGGTGGAAGAAGGTGAGCGGCACGCTGTCCTCCCGCGCCTGGAAGTCCGCCAGGTACTGCGACTCCCCCACCATCCGCGCGTTCACCTCGCTGACGCAGATCTCCTTCACCCGGTTGTCCCCGTCCACGGTCGAGAGGAAGTCCACGCCGAAGTTGCCGCGGTAGCCGTTCTCCCCCATCCACCTCCCGATCCGCTTCACCACGTCGTGCATCAGGCGCACCTGCTCCTCGGAGAACGCCTCGACGGTGTAGTCCGAACCGATGTACTGCCCGGGGAGCTTGACGAAGTACGGGTCGCCGACGACCTGGATGTCCGGCTGCGACACCGCCACCGTCCCGTTCACCACGCAGCCGGTGCAGTTGGGGCTCGGCCCCGAAAGGAACGGCGTGATCTTCGCCGAGGTCACGGCGAAGGCGTGGCCCATCAGACGCCGCTTCTCCTCGATCACCCGCGCGAACTCCTCCTCGCTGAAGACGAACTCGGTGCCCCTCCCCGCCTGCGACAGCGGGGTCTGTATCACGAAGCCGTCCCCGAACCGGTCGGCGAGCCTTCGGTAGTCGAGCGCGGAGAACGGGAGGACGATGCTCTCCGGCGGCATCGGGATGCCGATCCTCCCCGCCTCCTGGGCGAGGCGCGCCTTGAACTCGAAGAAGTCCTGCATCACCTTCGTGTGCGCGAGGAGTCTCCAGTGCGGGGCGCGGGAGAAGATGAACTCGTGGATCGGGGCCGACGGGGCGAACGGGGCCAGGCACGGTTTCCCCCCGAGCGAGGCGACGTGCGCGGCGATCTCGTCGCCGTGGTCGCGCAAAAAGTTCAGGTAGAAGTCGCCGTTGTCGCCCATCCTGACGCCGTTCATCCTCTCGAAGGAGAAGACCCGTGTCCCCCACTCCGCCTCGATGTGGCGCGCCACCTCGTCGCCGTAGTAGAGGCCGACGATCGTCGAGACGGGGAGGAAGTGGCGGAACATGTCCGCCCCGATCGGGCCGAGCCCGTGGTAGACGAG